>CAZNOB010000281.1:0-5953 GCA_964574535.1 uncultured Granulosicoccaceae bacterium
GTATATAATTTCACAATAGAAATTACACAGTGTGAATTTTACAGATGTCGAATAACACTACTATGCTGCGAAATGCGCATTTTCTTGGTACCAAGATTCGCAATTTACGCAAGCGCAACAAGCTCACCATGGAAGATTTGTCTTCTCGCTGTATCAAGGTAAATGCCGAGGCTGCGCCATCGGTGTCATACCTTTCGATGATTGAAAGGGGTAAGCGCACACCCAGCAAAACTATGCTTGAGGTGATCGCGAAGGTGTTTCAAAAAGACACAGCCTGGTTTCTGGATGACACCAGCGACGATGAAGCAATCGTTCCGGATAGGGGGAATAAAGGCGGAATTTCCGGAATGGCGCTTGAGCCCGGTTTCTTATTCACTAACGATATTCTGCAAATCGCGATACCTGAGATGTTGTCGCAGACAGGCACCTCTGGTCGGCAGTTTGCTCATCTGTTGATTCGAGCGCATCAGGAGCGTAATCAAAATCATTTTCCAGATCTCGAAAGAGCGGCTGAGGATGTCGGTAAAAAGCAAATGCCACTGCGACTTGATGAGTTACAAGCAATTTGCAAAAAGATTGGCCTTAAGGTGAAGTGGTTTGACAAATTGCCAAACGAGGTTTTAGCCAGATTAGGAGTAACGTCTTCAGATCGGCTACGTTCTTTTTTTACCGCGCCGAATGTTATTAATTTAAATAGCGTATTAAAGTCACAGCCAATACGACACAAGTATGATCTTGCCGTTTATATCGGGCACATGACTTTACATAGTGGTGACGGTGTTAAAAGCGCTATGTTGACCGGTAAGCAGCAGGTGGAGGGCTTGCCCGAAGCTGCGCCGCATATGAGCCAGTCAAGTGCTGTTAATGCTCAGGATATCATGCATGCGTGGCGTGATTTCGAGTGCAGTTTTTTTGCCGCAGCATTGTTGTGTCCTAAAGTGCCTTTCAGGCGATTACTCGAACAACATGCCTATGAGGTTAATATTGGTAAGTTTGTCGATGTTTCTACTTCTATTGTCATGCGAAGGATGACTGCAGTATCGCCTTATCCGCACTGGCATTACTTTGATGCATATCCACCCGGTAAACTAAACGCTGTTTATAGGGGGAATGGTATTCCTTTGCCGTGGGGAAACATGCGCATGGTGCAGGACCCGTGTCAGCACTGGGCCGTTTTTCGCAAAATTGATTCAGATATGACTTATTCCTCTGCGCAAATATCACTGCTGGATGTCGGGAATGAATTGCGAATCTATTGCTGTGAATCAATCAAGGTAAAGGACCTGGCTGGTAGCGGGCAGGTACTTTGTGCGGGTATCGATATCAATCCGGCCATTGCGGCGCAGGGTAAGGATCCGGCGGTTTTTGCAGCGGAGATAAAGCAAGCTTGCGGTGGTAATGGCGGCTCGGCACCAATACCCGACTCTATAAAGAAAGAGCTAAATAGTATCGCGAAAATACTGAATATAGCCTGGCTTGAACGCGGAATTGATAATGAGGCCAGGGTTATTTGTCCACGAATTGGTGCGTGTCCTCGTGATCCGAAGTGCGGCCAGCGATAGCTTATGCAGCTTTTGGAGTAGCTGTACTCTGGTGCAGACAGTATTGATTTCTTCCTTCAGCTTTAGCTTTGTACAGGGCGGAGTCTGCGCAGGAAATTAAGTCTTCTGTACCGATTGGTGGCCCGTTTTTAATAGCGCCTGCGATACCCAGGCTGATGGTGATATGAGATTTTTCGCCGCTCTTTAATTCGATATTTGTGCTTTCAATTATTTTGCGTGCGCGCTCTGCATATATAGTGCCCTCATCCGGTGCGGTTAGGGGCAGTATGACAATAAATTCTTCACCACCGTATCTGCAGACAATATCTGACGAACGGGAAGAGTCTACCAACACTCGTGCAACCAATTTTAGCGCCTGGTCGCCACCATCATGCCCGTGCGTGTCGTTGAATCGCTTAAAGTGATCAACATCGATCATTACAAGTGTTAACGCCAATTGATATCGATTGCGTCTGCCCACCTCACGCTTAATGGCCTGATCAAAAAATCGTCGGTTGTATAGATTGGTAAGGCTGTCTGTAACTGCGAGCCGTTTTAGCTTTTGATTTGCATCAATAAGGCTTCGGTTGGCGGCGGACAGCTGATCATGGCTGGCTGTTAACTGTATAAGCAGGTCGGTATTTTCCCGTTGCAGCTTGGCGTTTTCGTAAGCGCGTTGAATAGCCGCAACTATTGCCGGATAATTTTTGAGAGGTTTTTGAATATAGTCGTATGCGCCCAGTTGAAGTGCCTGGAGCACAGATTCGTAGCTGTCGAACGCGGTCATGACAATCACCTTTACGTTCGGATTGACCAGTTTCAGCCTCTTCAGCAGATCAAACCCACTCATTCCTGCCATTTGTACATCGGTGAGCACTACATCGATCGGGACGCGAGCGTACAGTTCAAGTGCCGCTTCTGCACTCTCTGCTGTATGGGTGGTAATGGCGTGCTCGGACAGCACTTCGCTGATAACCGACAAAATTGTCTTGTCATCGTCTACAACTAGTGCCTGGCAACTCTGGTAATCCACTAAGACTTACCTTCTCAAATTCAACATCTATTGAAGGTTTAACGGCGAGGTCACTGAATTCGTGTAATAAATCGCCTGTGATTGATAGGAATTCTGCAATATTTGTGATGCCTGACAGATTTTGAGACAGGTAGGATCATCGAGTCCCGTCTGTATGCGCCTTTGAGTTTTTTGTGCACCGGGAGAATCTGCCTCGGCAAGCGGCAAGCAGTCGTGCAGCTGGCAGGCTGAGTTTTCGCCGGGGGACTTCATTTTTCACCAGGGTTTACATAGAAACGATTGTGCGTAGTCGGTTTCGCCGTGGCGTATCCGGGGTTATGGTGGTCTAGCGGTTATTTTCTCCGCCGTCCATTTTACGCTCCAGCCATCTTACACCCTGGCCAATGATCAGAATGATCACGAGATACTCAATGATAAGCACTGTGTATATTTCAAGTGCGCGATACTCAGTCACGATGAGTTCGTTGGCACGGCGAGTGAGTTCTTGCAATCCAATCACCGATACCAGCGCAGACATCTTTACCATGTAGGCAAACTGATTGCCCAGCGCGGGAAGAATTCGTCTTATTGCCTGCGGTAAAACAACATATCGCATATTTTGAAAGTAGTTCAAACCGATCGTGCTGGCTGCCTCTGACTGGCCGCGTGGTATGGATTGAATACCCGCTCGGAATATTTCTGCTTCAAATGCGCTATCTGAAAGCGCCAGTGCGAATACACCTGCCCAGAAGAAATCAAGTTGTACACCGGCTATTTCAGGCAAGCCATAGTAGACCCATAAAATAAGTGGAAGTAGTGGAATCGAACGCACGATTTCGACATAAAATACATTGGTGAAGCGCAGGGGTTTATTGCTGGCGATGCCGGGGATGGCTATCAGTAGTCCCACTACGACTGATATTAAAAGTGCCAGGAAAGACATCGACAGAGTATTCCAGGTGCCAAGGATTAGAAATTTTAAGTTGATCTGACCCTGTTCAGTCCACGGCGAAACCACATACCATTTAAGTTTAGAGTCGCCACCGCATGCACCTAGTAGTAGCACCAATGTTAGCAGCAAACTAATACGTACAAGCGTTTTGTTTGTTAATAAACGCACTCGGCTAGTGACTCAATATTTGGTTGAGAAATTGTTTACAACGATCTGTCTTTGGCGCTTCAAAGAATTGGATGGGATCACCGCTCTCGACAATTTCACCTTCATCCATAAATACCATTTGGTTTGCTGCTTTACGTGCAAAGCCCATTTCGTGGGTGACGACGATCATGGTCATGCCTTCTTCAGCTAATTCCAATATCACATCAAGTACTTCTGAAATCATTTCAGGGTCAAGCGCAGAGGTAGGTTCATCAAAGAGCATGATCTTCGGTTCCATGCAAAGCGATCTTGCAATCGCTACACGTTGCTGCTGACCGCCACTAAGTTGTGAAGGTCGTTTGTCTGCCTGTTCAGGAATATGTACGCGATGCAGGTATTCCATCGCACGTGATTCTGCCTCTTCTTTGTTTAGACCGCGTGTTTTTATTGGACCGAGTGTCAGATTCTCCAGAACGCTTAAGTGCGGAAAAAGATTGAACTGCTGAAATACCATGCCGACTTCTGCGCGAATTTCAGCGACTGATTTGCGCTTGTTGGTCAGTTCTTTACCATCGACACGAATAATCCCCTGTTGATGTTTTTCCAGTCGGTTGATGCAGCGTACCACTGTAGATTTACCGGATCCGGATGGTCCGCATATCACCACTCTTTCGCCTGTCTTTACAGTGAGATTAATTTTTTTCAACACTTGAAAATCGCCAAACCATTTGCTGACGTCAATCATCTGGACTGCGTTTTCAGAGGTGTCAGTCATAGTATTAGCGAGATCTAAAAGTGGCAGGGGAGCAAGGTGGTATCAGAACCTTGTCGAAAGATCCGGCAGCTTTGCGCTACCGGATCACAACGTTTATAGACCCCAGTCGGCTTTAGCAGATTCAAAGAATCCTTTGGTTTGCTTTACTTTGATCCAGTTATTAATGTAATTAATCCATACCTGATCATCTTGTGGAAGCAGCATAGAAATTAACGCTGGTGCGCGCGGACCTGCGTTCTGGATTTGTTCCATTTCGAATTTTTCTTTCAGGGTTGCGCCTTCAATGTTTGAGGTAATGAACACATCTGCTCGACCGGCAACGACTTCATTAAAGCCACGTGCCGGGGCCTCAACGACTTTGATGTCTGCTTTCGGAAACCATTCACGAGCGAGTGCTTCAAAGGTGGTGCCCAGGGTAGTTGCGACTTTTACGCCTTCCTGATTGATTGAATCCCAACCGTCAAAGTTGCCGGCTTTTTCAGACATGGCGAAAGGATAAATTTCTACGGAAAGATAGCTTTCTGAAAAAGCTGCGACTTTCATGCGCGCCGGAGAAATGGAGGCAGAGCCAGTCATGTGGTATTTTTTTGCGGTAACACCGTTGACCAGTGTTTTCCAGTCGGTTGGGACAAATTCAAGTTCTACACCCAGGTCTTTGGCGAGCTCTGTCATGACGTCGATGTCAAAACCCTTGTAGCTGTTAGTTGCAGGGTCTTTCAGTGTCATTGGGTTCCAGTCGCCGGTGGTGCCAACCTTGAGTACGCCTTCATCCAGGATTTGTTCCAGCGCAGATTGCGCATAGGCCGTCGTTTGCAGGCTGAGTAACAGTGCGGTAGTGCCGATCAGGCTGAGTAGTCTATTCACAGTGAATCCTCTAAGTTCGAACGCTAAGTATAACAGTCTTGTAGCGAGATTGGTTGCCAGTTTAGACGGTGTCTTGTCAGGTTAATGTGGTTGATTTTAAAAAAATATTTGTAATGCTTACTCACGTAAATTAAGCAGTTCGGGCGGTTTGTAAACACCACTGTCAGTTAAAATTAAAGTGAGATCAACAGAGACTGTGATGCTTGAGCTACATACCCGCAGCGCCGCTGATGAATGAAAAAAAAGTGAGATCATTCTGATCGTTTTTCACGATACGAAAATGTTTTGGCAAAACGCCAGGTTAAATAGTCTCCGCTGGTGATTGCTTTTTCCGTTGCATCCGGTGATTCATCAAATATATCGCGATCGTCTGCGCGAGTCTCTGGATTGGGATCGAAGGCTAGCACCAATGACATTCTCTACTTTGCCGGACTGTTTAACCACCTGATGCGGAGTGGATTTATAAGCACCGCTGGTACATCGTGGGAGTAAGTCTCCAACATAATGATTGAGTGTGTCTTTAATCGTAGGGCATGTATCTAATCGCCGTAGATATCTCCGATCTGGAGTCCACCACTTTGTCCTGACACAATGCGGTAACATGCCGAAGTCTGTATGTGCTGCGACGCCAAATTGATTTTCGCCTGATTCCTCTGGCCTGG
>CAZNOB010000282.1:0-5872 GCA_964574535.1 uncultured Granulosicoccaceae bacterium
CAGGTCGAAGTATTTTGCCACCTGGTATTCATCAATCTTGATCCAGATGCGGCTCCGTTAAAAGAGCAATCCGGTGAACTGGGCCGGGAGATCGCAGGTTGCCAGTGCAGGTGCCGGGCAATAGTGCCTGGCGAGAAGACGTCCGATAGCGCAGGCAATAACTATGATGGCAAAGATAAGACCCGCCTTTTGCCACAAACTTTTCTCCGTTTAACGGGCCTTTCGGGTTGCTAGCCGGTCGCGGGGAATGAAGATGTGTAAACCGGTCCTCTACCCATTCCCACACATTGCCCACCATATTTAATAATCCAAAATTGTTGGGTGGATAGCTGTTGGCTGGTGCGGTGCCGATGAACCCGTCTGCGCCGGTATTTTTGGTTGGGAATTCTCCCTGCCAGATATTGCATAAGTATTGACTGTCGGGGGTTAAGCGTTCCCCCCATGGGTAAGGTTGTGCAGTCAGGCCCCCACGTGCAGCGAATTCCCATTCGGCTTCGGTCGGCAAGCGTGTGCCGGACCATGCGCAAAACGCCAGCACATCACGCCGGCTGACGTGTACCACCGGGTGGCTGTCGTAGTCTGCTAACGGGCTATCGGGCCCCAGCGGGTTTTTCCAGTTTGCCTGTGTCACATCGCGCCACCATGGTGTACCGGTAATAGCGGGGCTTAGGTTGTCGTGGTGCAGCAGACCCTCAAAAACAAAAGAAGTCCCGTGTTGTTCAGCATCAGTGATGTACGCGGTCGCACTAACAAATTGCTGGAACTCCAGGTTGGTGACCGTCGTTTTTTTTATCGCAAATGGTGCAACGATCACCTGGCGCGCCGGGCTTTCACCGTCCTCCGGATGTGGTGGATCATCAGCACCCATTGTAAAAGGACCGCCATCTAATTCTGCGAAAGCGTCCAGGGTAAGTCTGGAGTTGAGTTTTGTTGTGTAATCGGTGTCGGGTGCGATGGGTGCGCGGCGCTGCCTGGTCGAGGGTAGGCAACAGGCCGCGGAGGTTTCTGCCTTGTTCCTGTCTTCAGGTGTCTGGTCTGGTGTGTCAGGCATGCGAGTTAGAGCGGCTGGATGGATTGTTATTAGATTGGCTTTTATATCATGGTGTGCGACACACAACTTCGTTTTTGGGGCAGTGTGCTCTCATTATTCTCCCGATGACTACCCGCAGCCTGGCCTGCGTTATTCAGGACTTGACCAGAGAGAATAAGAAAAATATCTGTAAAAACAGGCCCAAGCTGTAGATAGGGTGCTGCTTCGAAAAATAGCAGCATGTCTATTCGGGATCACACAGTACCTTTTGAGCGTCATTAAAAGACACGTCTCATATGATCAAACTCGGTGCGTTTAATCGATCAGCCAATCAGGTGGGGAATGCTGATGAATATGACAAGCCGGGTCTTGCGGTTTCATTCTGGTGAGTAAACTTGTCATCCGGATTAGTCTCTTTCGGGTATGATTCGGCATTGCCGGCGGCTGGCATAACCCTGTGCCGACTTATACGGTATAGCTGACTGGCAAACTCTAGCAATTTGGCAGAAAACAGCGCGTTCGCACTCCGAGCAGCGGCTTCAGAATTTGCAGCACTCTCCCTTTATACAATACTCAGTCTGGTTCAGCATTAAGCCGGGCGAATAAGGAATCCCATGTCTGTTCACACAGATGAAATTGATTCGCAAATAGCCGCAAGGCGCAGTGGCATGCGTACCATCCGGCGTGTATTGCCCTATTTGTGGCCAGAAGATAATCGCGAAATCAGAGTGCGTGTGGTGCTGGCGCTAGTCGCCCTGGTACTGGCACGTGTTATTTCTGTGCTTACGCCGTTTTTTTACAAAGGTGCTGTTGACGCAATGGCACCGAGTGGTGGTGAAGCTAACGCGACGGTGTTTTTAGTTGCCGGGGCGGTGGGTCTGACAATAGCCTATGGTGTAGCTCGTCTGATGACCGTCGGATTTAACCAGCTTCGTGATGTGATCTTTGCCAAAGTCGGGCAGCGATCTCTGCGGCGTCTGGCGCTGGAAACGTTTCAGCATATGCACGCCTTGTCTTTACGTTATCACCTGACACGTAAAACCGGAGGTCTCAGCCGTGTTATCGAACGCGGTGTGAAAGGCGTTGATTTTCTGTTGCGCTTTATGTTGTTTTCAATCGGTCCGCTCGTGCTTGAGTTGATCATGATCGCCGCAATCCTGTTTTTTGTTTTCGATGTCTGGTACCTGGCGGTGATCGTGATCACCATCGCAATCTATATCTGGTTCACGTTTAAAGTGACGGAGTGGCGTGTGCAGATTAGGAAAAAAATGAACGACAAAGACACGGACGCCAATCAAAAAGCTGTAGATAGTCTGCTGAACTATGAAACCGTAAAATACTTCAATGCGGAAGATCGGGAAGCCAGTCGCTATGATGAGTCTATGCGGGGATATGAGAGTGCCGCACTCACCACGTCTTACTCTCTTGCGTTTTTAAATTTCGGCCAGTCACTGCTAATTACAGCCGGTTTGGTTATTGTTATGGTGATGGCAGCTGTCGGCGTTAACAACGGTGATCTGACCGTCGGTGATTTTGTGATGGTGAAT
The DNA here is from genome assembly GCA_964574535.1 of uncultured Granulosicoccaceae bacterium. GTDB lineage: Bacteria > Pseudomonadota > Gammaproteobacteria > Granulosicoccales > Granulosicoccaceae. Next base: position 2,578 of record CAZNOB010000282.1, read on the forward strand.
GCCTACATGATTCAAATCACCATGCCGTTAAATTTTCTGGGTACAGTGTATCGAGAGATTCGCCAGTCACTCATTGATATGGGTGAGATGTTTGATCTGCTTCAGTATCAGCGAGAAGTTGAAGACAAGCCTGACGCAAAAGAACTAACCATCGGCAGTGGTGCCGTGCGATTTAACAATATTCGCTTTGGCTACAACGATGACCGAACTATTTTAAAGGGCCTTGATCTCACTGTACCCGCCGGTCAAACGGTTGCGGTGGTTGGGCCATCCGGGTCCGGCAAATCGACAATTGGCCGACTGATGTTCAGGTTTTATGATGTCACTGACGGAGCCCTGACGATTGATGATCAGGATGTCCGGGATGTGACGCAAAAGAGTCTGCACCAGAGTATCGGCATCGTACCGCAAGATACCGTGTTGTTTAACGATACTATTGGCTACAACATCGCCTACGGACGGCCAGATGCCACTGAAGATGAAATGATCGACGCAGCAAAAGCGGCAAAAATTCATGACTTCATTATCAGCCTGCCAGAAGGCTATGACACCGCGGTAGGTGAGCGCGGCCTTAAGTTGTCTGGTGGCGAAAAACAGCGAGTCGGTATCGCCAGAACTCTACTTAAAAATCCGCCTGTGTTACTACTTGATGAAGCCACATCCGCACTTGATACGGATACTGAACGCGATATTCAGGAAAGCCTGCGGCAAATGAGTGAAGGGCGCACGGTGATTACGATTGCGCATCGTCTGTCTACCGTTGTGGATGCCGATAAGATAGTGGTGCTGGATAGTGGCAGCATTATAGAGCAGGGGACGCATGATGAGTTGCTGGCGCTCAATGGACGTTATTCGCAGATGTGGCATCGGCAGGCGTCCGGGGAAGATGAGGAAGTCAGGTGAACTTTCCTTCGCTGCCGTGGGACATGACCTGCGCCCTGGCAGGCGGTGCGGTGTCGCGCAGCTAACATGACATCCCTGCCGGAGGCCTTCATTTTTGAAAAGCCTGGATTCAAGAAGACCAAAAACGGAAGCAAAAAGCACGGGCCTCTCAGACGTTGGCATTTGACCCTGGCTTTATTAATGAGGGTGCGATCATTTAAGCGCATAGGTATTCAAGCGCCGCGCAAATGATCGATGAAAACGCAATGTCAGTATGCGTTTGCGGTGGCAGCGATTCTGCCGCGCTGGCTCCCGGAGACTTTTAGCAAGACCGCTGCTTGTGGATTGTAAGTTGCTGCGAGACTGGTGCCAGGGGAGCTGCATCCCTTTATTCGATTTGATGCAATACACCGCTTAGCAACCTGGATTGCCGGCTGTGCAGCATATGTACGAATCGCAATATTCTCAATGAGTTCATCTTCCAGCTCACTTGAGAGTTTTACAATGTGTGGCAATCGCAGCCCCATGCTGTCCTAACATCATGATAATTCAGTAAGCTGTCCATTCTTTAAGTGGTCAGGCGTCAATCCTGTAGTTCTGGTCACAAAGACTGGTGAATATTTGGATAGACTTTCACGTCAATAAGGTCTGAAGTATTCAGGCGCCGTTTTGGTTGTACGAGTTAGGTTCGCGCAGTGAGTGTGAGTCACGGTGATTTTTTATCGATATTTTTATAGCTGCTATCTTACAGATGTGTTTTTTGGGTTGTAGGCTTTCAGTCGAAAGCATCGGAGAAAGTCAAAAAAAACCTTGGTGACAGATTTTTCTCTCTGCTATAGTTATATGTCATGACAAAAAGGAAGGGGTGTCGCGATCTCCGGGCCTGAATTGCTGATTCATGCTGCTGTGACACACAACCTGTATAACAGAAAATGAGATACATCGATGTTCGCTAATGATTCGCATCTCAACCGTAGATTTACTGATCGGGTTGATACGCAGCATGTAGTGTTGATTGTTCTAGTGATTGTGGCAGGCGCTTTACTTCGACTGTTTATGTTGACGAATCAGAGCCTCTGGTTTGACGAGGGGCAGAGCCTGGTTGTTACTGACACAAAGACACTGGCCGGCACTCTTTATGAGCTGTCCAGCAGGGCTGGCGGTGATAAGTACCAGCCACTGTATTTTTTCGTGTTATCGATTTGGCGATCGGTGATGGGCGACAGTGAATTCGTTTTGCGCTCGCTCTCTGTGTTGCCGGGCGTGGTTGCGTTGTTTTTTATGTATGCGGCGGTAGTTAATGTCTATGGAAGCAGGCATGCTTTCTGGTCCACCACTTATTTGACAGTCAGTGCGTTCTGGATTTGCTATAGCCAGGAGGTAAGGCCCTACTCATTACTATTTTCGCTAAGTGTTATCCAGCTGTTTTTACTCAGCGCAATTTTTTCAGAATCAGAAACACCGGGCAAGATGCGAATTACGCTCTTCGCGCTGCTTACAGGTTTGAGTTGCTTCGCGAGCATACTGTTAGTGGCATTCTCTGTTGCACTGGCGTTGGCTCATCTTTGCATTGTTCGACGTGCCAGTGACTGGCTTAAATGGTGGGTGCCTGCACTGATTGCCTGTGTACCCGCTGGCATCTATCTTATGGGTACACCTGCAGTAGGTGAGCTCGCAGTGGACGCGACTAACGGTCTGGGCCTTCCACTGTATAAAAACAGCCTTTTTGCTATGTATGGCATTCTAGTCGGCCATACCTTCGGACCGCCTCTGGATGTGCTTCGTGAGGGTGGCAGTCTGGCAGATGGTATCCGACCTTACATCTGGCCTCTGTCGGCGCTGGCAATTGCTGTTCTCGTTCTTGGCATCGGATTCGTCAGTTCACAGCTATTGTCTGTTAACAGAAAAGGCAGCGAAAGGGGAGGAGTGAATGGCAATCGATTCTTTCTGGTATTACTGATTGGTTCATTTGCAATGGCAATGCTGGTGGCAAAAGTATCAGAAATCAACTGGATGCCACGGCACTCCTTTTACCTGACAATTCCCGTGGCCATTCTGTTACCGCTGGCATTTACGCTACATCGACTGCAATCCGGTGTTGTCAGAAAACGTATCGGGCAGAGTGCTCAATGTGCCTTTATCGCGCTGTTGGCTATGAATATTTACGCCAGCTATAACTATTTTTATAAAAGCGAATACTGGAGAGACGACTATCGCTCTGCTGCCAGATACCTGGTGAGTAACTTAACCGAAACAGACAGGGCTATCATGCTTTGGGGTGAGCCACGATTGCTGTCCTATTATGGCGATACCAGCACGCAGAATCGTTGGGAAGTCGATCCATCGCCGGTAAGCTCAATAATGGATGGCGTCTATAGCGATGGCGGAAAGGTTTTTGTAGCGATCAATCGTG
>CAZNOB010000283.1:0-3245 GCA_964574535.1 uncultured Granulosicoccaceae bacterium
GTTTTTCAATGGGATAAATTGTAAACATGTCGTGTTCGGCAGAGAAACCCTCCGGTACACTTTGTATACTTTGAGCGGTAGAAACTAATGTGATTCCATATTCGATGGACCGCAGTGTGATGATCACATTGATTTCACAAGCGAAAAAATACGCACATCAAGAGGATTTTCATGAAAACGTTAAGTAAAATATCACTCGGACTCGTGGCACTGCTGGGCTCCGGGGTCGCTGCCGCAGAATGCGGTGACATTCAAATTGCTGAATGGAACTGGGCATCAGGTGAGCTGATGGCCAATGTTGACAAGGTTATTCTGGAAGCAGGTTACGCTTGTAACGTTGAACTGATTCCAGGCGCAACCACTACAACATTCGCTTCCATGAACGAAAAAGGCCAGCCAGATATCGCTGGTGAGCTTTGGATCAACGCGGTACGTGAGCCGTTAAACAAAGCATTGGAAGAAGGGTCATTGCACTCAGCCAACGGTGGTCCAATCACAGGTCTGGGTGAGGGCTGGTGGATTCCTCCTGCTACTGCTGAAAAGCACCCCGAGCTGACTTCGGTTCTTGAAGTACTGAAGCACCCTGAATTATTCCCTGATTCTGAAGATCCAAGCAAAGGCGCTTTTGTTGGATGCCCGGCGGGTTGGGGCTGCCAGTTGGCAAACGCCAATCTGTTCCGTGCTTTCGATATGGAAGCCAAGGGCTGGAAACTGATTGATCCAGGTTCTGCTGCGGGACTTGATGGTTCAATGACTAAAGCCGTTGAGCGTGGCGAAAACTGGTTTGGGTACTATTGGTCACCGACCGCAATGATCGGTAAGCACCAGATGGTTAAACTTGACTTTGGTGTGCCATTTGCCGGTGCCGAGAACTGGGATGGTTGTATTGCCAAAGCAGAGCAGGATTGCGAAGATCCGCAGCCATCTGCATGGACTGAATCAGAAGTTCACACCGTTGTGACTGATGAGTTCAAAGGCAAGGCTGGTCCTGACGTGATGGCCTATCTTGGCAATCGTGTATTTCCTGGTGAAATCATGAATGAAATGCTGGTTTACATGGGTGAAAACCAGGCAGCTGGCGCTGATGCGGCGATTGAATTCCTGCTGACCCATGGTAGTGTTTGGGAGTCCTGGGTAAGCGCTGATGTAGCTGAAAAAGTAAAGGCAGAATTAAACTGATTCTGTGAGATTTACTATAGTTACACCGTAAGACCAAGCCTGTCTGCGTTTGTGCAGGCGGGCTTTTTTTATTTCTAAATCTCTGTTTCAAATAAACAGGGTAGCGCCAGACAGGAAAAAACAATGGAATTTTGGACTAATAAATTCCCGGCTATGGAGCGAACTGCCCTTCGTGATTTCAAGAAGGCGATCGATTCGGGTTTCCGGGAGTTTTCACGGGCTTTTGGTGAAGATCTGGAAGCTGTTTTCCAGCCATTGTTAACGTTTTTGGTTTGGCTTGAGAAACTGTTACTGGCCACGCCATGGCCAATTATTATTATTTTGATGGCGGCGCTTGCCTGGCTGGGCGCGCGCAGTGTCTGGATTGTTGTTGGTGTCATTGCATCGTTTCTGGCTATTGGCTATTTCGATATGTGGAAAGACACTATGTCGACCCTGGCGATTATTTCAGTGGCAACCATTGTTTGTATAACGGTGGGTATTCCGTTGGGTATCCTGATGGCTCGTTCCGATCGCTTGCAGTCCATTATTACGCCCGTACTGGATGTCATGCAGACCATTCCAGCGTTCGTTTATTTAATTCCGGTAGTGATGCTATTGGGTATTGGTAAAGTGCCAGGGCTTATATCCGTGTGTATTTATGCTATCCCTCCGATTGTTCGATTAACCAATCTGGGTATCAGGCTGGTAGATAAAGAAGCGCTTGAAGCGGCAGATGCTTTTGGTGCCAACTACCGACAAAGACTGTTCGGTGTACAAATTCCGTTAGCGCTGCCCAATATTTTTGCCGGTGTTAACCAGACGATCATGATGGCGCTGTCGATGGTGGTTATTGCATCAATGATTGGGGTTGCCGGTCTTGGTGTGCCGGTGTTGCGTGCTATTTCAAATCAGTATCTGGCGCTTGGTATGATGAACGGCCTGGCGATTGTGGCGTTGGCTATTATTTTTGATCGCGTATCGCAAAGTTACGGTAAACGCTTACAGCGCCATCGCCAGGGTGTCCAGCATGACTGATGCAAAAATACGTATTGAAAATCTGTATAAGATTTTTGGTAAAAATCCGCAGTCGGCACTGGATCTTGTTAAGGATGGTATGTCTAAACAGGATCTACTGGAAACACACAGTCATGTGCTTGGTCTGAAAGATATCAATATTGATATTCCCGATCGCAGCGTCACTGTTGTGATGGGTTTGTCCGGATCTGGTAAGTCAACCCTGATTCGTCATATCAATCGTCTGATTGAACCCACTGCCGGACGTATGCTGGTAGATGGTGAAGATGTGTTGGGTATGTCTAAATCGCAGTTGATTGATTTCCGGCGTCATAAGGCGTCGATGGTCTTTCAAAAGTTTGGGCTGCATGTGCATAGAACCGTTGCAGAGAATGTGGCTTATGGATTAATTGTGCAGGGGCAGTCAGTTAAAAAAGCTAAGGCTCAAAGCCATAAGTGGCTGGTGAGAGTCGGGCTGGCCGGTTTTGAGGATCACTTTCCTTCGCAGTTGTCAGGCGGTATGCAGCAACGTGTTGGATTGGCCAGAGCGCTTGCCACTGATGCCGAGATATTATTAATGGACGAGGCGTTCTCGGCACTTGATCCGTTAATTCGTACCGATATGCAGGATGTATTGTTGGATCTGCAAAAAGAACTTCACAAGACCATTGTGTTTATTACTCATGATCTGGATGAAGCCCTGCGTATTGCCGATAAAATCGCGGTGCTTAGAGACGGCGCGGTTATTCAGCAGGGTGATCCGCAGCATCTCATCATGCAGCCGGCAGACGATTACATTTTTGACTTTGTTAAAGATATTAATCGCGGCAGGGTGCTTAAGGTGAAAACTATCATGACATCTGATCAGGCGATTAACGGCCCTGAGTTATCACAGGATATGGTGCTTGAAGAAGCGCTTCAGGTGGCTGCCGGGTCGGAATCAAAAAGTGCGAATGTGGTTGATCGACGCAATACTATTATCGGTAGCATCACGCTTGATCAGATAGTAGAGGGTCTGGCACGACCACAGGTTGATAATATTACTGAAGGTCAGTATCGATAAGTAGTTT
>CAZNOB010000283.1:3345-5852 GCA_964574535.1 uncultured Granulosicoccaceae bacterium
TTTTTTTGGTTTGCTTGCTGTATGGCTTTTGTGTGTTGCCGAAAATTCTTAAGCAAAAAATCAGATGTTTATAATTTAGTTAGATGATGTCTTTTGTGGTCTGGTGGTACGTGCGCCTGGCGGCTTACGGCCCCTGCGAGACTGTCAGGGTCAGGCCAGGCTGAACCATTCGTTGACCTGTGCGCGTTTTAGTACACAGATATCATCACCACCGCGTTGCAGGCGATTAGCTACTGATTCAAACGCGCAGTCGGGTGTGTTGTTGTTTTCACTCAGGTGTCCCAGAAACAGTTTTTGTAAGCCGGGATGTTCAAGTTGTGCTGCCAGTACGGCTGACTGTTGATTGCTTAAGTGACCATAGCGCCCGTCTATTCTGGTGCGCAGTGCATAGGGGTAGGATCCGTTTTGCAGCATGTCGTCATCGTAGTTGGCTTCAAGCAGCAGGGCATCCACACCGGTAAGTTGTTCGCTGACCCAGGGGGTTGCACATCCCATGTCGGTGGCGATGGCGAAACGTCTGACGCCGTCACCAATCACAAACTGACAAGGCTCTGCGGCGTCGTGAGGGATAGGAAACGGTGTGACTTTGGCATCGCCGATACAGAACGAACCATGGGGATGAATAAATTCGATGTTGGGGATTTGCTGGTCTTTCAGGCGGCGGAAGGTGCCGCGCGTCAGCCACACTGGTATCCGGTATTTGCGGGCCAGCACCTGAACCCCTTTTACGTGGTCAGAGTGTTCATGCGATACCAGAATAGCGGTCAGATCTTCTGCCGCAATGCCGATACTTTTGAGCCTTTCATTGATGATTTTGGCGGAGAAGCCGGCGTCTACCAGTAACAGGGTGTCACCGATTCTGACCAGCGTGGAATTGCCGTTGCTGCCACTGCCCAGGCTAACAAATTGTACGCTCACCGAGACGAATCAGTTGCGGTTGATCAGGCCGTTATTCCGGCTTTTTTTAAGGCTCCGCTGACCTGGTCATGACAGCTGTCGCTTAACTGTACTAACGGCAGTCGCAAGCCGTATTTCATCATACCCATTTGGGTGAGTGCCCACTTTACCGGGATGGGGCTGGATTCGATAAACAGCAGGCGGTTTAGATCGGCCAGTCTGGATTCTATTTCACGAGCTGTTGCTTCGTCTTTATTTAACGCGGCCTTACACATCTGATGCATGAGTGCCGGGGCAACATTGGCGGTGACAGAGATATTTCCGTGTGCGCCTGCCAGTATGCTTTCCATTGCTGTGCTGTCGTCACCGGTAAAGATTCGAAAGTCAGAGGGGCACAATGCCACAAGTTCTTTGATTCGTTCTACGGTGCCGTGTGCTTCTTTGGTGCCGATGATGTTGTCGATCTCTGCGAGCCTGGCAGTGGTCTGCGGCGACATGTCGACAGAGGTGCGTCCCGGTACGTTATAAACGATCTGGGGTATGTCAACGGATTCTGCGATTTTACGAAAATGCTGATACAGGCCTTCCTGAGGGGGCTTGTTGTAATAGGGCGTTACCAGTAAACACGCCATGGCCCCTGCCTTTTTGGCGTTCTCGGTCAGTTCCAGCGCTTCTCTGGTGGAGTTTGCTCCGGTGCCTGCGATGATCGGAATTTCGCCGTTGGCATATTCGATGGTTTTTCGAATGACTTTGGAATGTTCTTCCATGCTCAGGGTGGCAGATTCACCGGTGGTGCCTACGGATACAATCGCGTCTGTGCCTTCTTGTATATGAAACTTTACAAGTGATTGTAGTGAGTCGAAATCAACCTCACCGTTTTCCAGCATTGGGGTGACAATCGCGACGATGCTGCCTTGGAACATTTTGCCTGGCCTCAAAGAGTTTTTGTGAGTCAAATTTGTTGGATAGAATAGCACTAATCAACATTGTGCTTTGCGGCACAGCTTACTTCCCGCAGGCAGCTGTCACAAGCGACATCTGTCGGCGGGCGGCACTATTCTAACAGGACACCCCATGAGCGCCATCATTGGAAAAAAAGTGCCTGCGTGGCAGCTTCCAGCCACCGCAGATCAGGTGATCAAATCGTCGCAATTGAAGGGGCGGAATATAGTTCTGTATTTTTACCCGCGTGACAGCACACCAGGCTGCACCACTGAGGCACAGGATTTTCGCGATCATATAAAGCAATTTGAAAAACTCAATGCCGTGGTGTTAGGGGTGTCCAAAGATACGCTGAAAAGCCACGAGAAATTCAAGGATAAGCAGCAGCTACCGTTCGAACTTTTGAGTGATGAAGACGAAAAGCTTTGTCAGCTTTTTGATGTCATTAAACTAAAAAAAATGTATGGCAAAGAGTTTGAGGGTATTGAACGCAGTACTTTTTTAATAGACAACAAAGGTGTGCTGCGTCGTGAATGGCGCAAGGTAAAGGTGAAGGGCCATGTTGAAGAAGTACTGCAGGAGCTGGAAGAACTACAGGGGTCTGCGCAGTAGCAGAGATTGTCGCTGCGCAGGCCCATGCACTGATATGCCAGTGCTGTCTATAAAAG
>CAZNOB010000284.1:0-5821 GCA_964574535.1 uncultured Granulosicoccaceae bacterium
TTCGCGTGCAATCAGTGGTTCGCAGTAGCGCTTGTTTCTGGATGGGCACTAACTATATTCAGGCACATAAAAATGCCTTCCCCCGGCAAGGAATCAATGTTTCGATATTTCGTTTTTCTATCAACACGAACCACTTTGTTTATGGTGCTGCTGACAAAGTCGATAGTTTCGATAGTGCGTTATTGCGATCATACTCGCACCAAAAACAGTGGCGATTTTTTCACCAGCCTCACCCAATACGTCATGCCCAAACAGAGCAGTAAGCAATATTGTTAACAAGCCAATTGCTCCGAGTGTGACGACACTGACAGTCCTGTGTTGCTTGCACCCCATCATTAAAGCAACAACGCTGAGTGGCAGCACAGCAAATGCCAGCCAGCGGTGAAAGGATTCGTCTCCAATAGCGTATCCCATCAATGCGGGGGCCATCACTGTGATTACCGGCAAGGCCAGACAATGCACAGCACAAGCAAGAGAAAGTGCAATTGACCCCTTATCAAGTACCAGTTGTGTATTCATAGGCTGACTCTCTATATTCAAACAGTAAGTTGGTTGCGTAAAGGCGCATAAGACGAATAACAAGGTTTCGCACGCTCGTCAGCCTGAGGCATTATGGCGGGCAACGAGGTAGGGAGCCCTCTGAGTGACTTCACAGAGCTTCTTAATCGTCTTTTCTGGTTTTAAACGAAAAGAAGTCGATACGTCACTTTGAATGAACTTTGCGATCACCAGATATGATACAATATATCATATCTATATCTTTCTGCAAACTTCTCATCAAAGTTCTGTCCCATTTTGCATTCAAGCGCTAACATGCAGGTGAAACGAGATCAAACCAATCATGACAAGCGCTAAAAAAACAATCGCTCACGCCGAGCAACAATGCCTTAGCAATGGCACAAAAATGACGAGGAAAAGACAGGCGGTATTAACTGGCCTGTTGAAATCCAAACAGGCGATGACAGCTTATGAATTGTCTGACTTCTGCAAGCAGGAGCTTGGTGAGTCTATGCCGACTATGTCGGTATATCGAATTCTGGAGTTTCTGGAAAGCCAGCAACTGGTTCATAAACTCAAACTGGCAAACAGATTCGTCGCGTGTATCCACATCGCCTGCGATCATCAACATGCGGCACCTCAATTCCTTATTTGTATCAATTGTTACAAAGTAGCCGAAGTCAGCATCAAAGAATCAACCATCAACGCTCTGCGTAACAGTGTCGACAGCGCGGGATACACACTAGTGAGTCCACAAATAGAATTGAGCTGTCTCTGTGAGGATTGTGCAGCCACTGAAGAGTCTTGAAAGTACTATCAACGAAACTAAACTCTGTTTATGAAATTCTTTGTTGCGGTACGTAAGAGAGTCTGCTTAAGGGATGGCCATATCGAAGAAGCGCTAACGTCACTTCCATAACGTTTTCCAGGCGACCTACCCTGCCTGAGAATGGTTACATAACGCACGATATGCTAACGAACCAACCTTTCTGAATTCACTCGACACAGTTAAACGGCTGTTAACCAAACGGGCGTCTTATACAATAAAGCAATATATTGCCACGACCTTGCTTCACAACAGACACCGGTTTTCATCGAAGCAGAAGGTTTTTTTTTAGCAGTATCAGTGGGATGGACCCTAAGGCACTAAGCTGTCGTGCGAGTACTGGATTGGTGATGTGCACACAAAGACTTTTAGATACTGGCCCTCCAGCCAAAAATTTTTACCAAAATTGAACCAAAACTAAAATTATCCATCTATGACAATAGTGTGAACAATTTATAACAATTGTATGAACACACCAGTACACAACTTGATTTGCATTGGCTTTCATGGTCGAGATAAAAATAAAATTGGAGAGGGTAAAATGAAAAAGTCGCTTTTATACACCGCACTGGGCTGCCTCGTTGCTGCCGGTCCTGCAGCGGCATTCGAAGTCACTGCATCTGGCCAGATCAGTCGAATGGCCGTTGCACCCGATGATGCTGAAGGTGATGAAATTCAGTTTCAGGATATTGGCTGGTCAGGCTCGCGGTTTCGTTTTACCGGCACGCAGGACGTCCACAGTGACTACAAGCTTGGCTTTCGATACGAGATACAGCTTCAATCAAACCCGTCTTTTACAGCGACTGGCGGCGGTCAAACTAACGGTGGCAATGATGACTTTCTTGACAATCGGCTTCAGGACATCTGGTTTTCAGGAAGTTTCGGTAAGATCGCACTGGGTAAAGGCGACGGAGCATCAAACGGGTCAACTGAATCGGACTTATCCGGAACGGCGTTAAGCTCAAGCTCAAACCATCAGGATAACTGGGGTAACTATCTGGTTGTTGCGGGTGACGGTGACAATCCCGGTGTAACCTGGGATAGCATATTTACAATGAATGACGGGTTAAGCCGTGTCAATCGAGCTCGCTACGACACACCGTCATACAATGGCTTTGGTGCCGCAGTTAGTTTTGGGCAAGGCGGTGCAACTGAGTTGGCAGTGAAATACAAGGGTGAATTAGTCGACACCAAAATTGATGCTCGTGTATTTTTTGCCGATGCCGATGACTTTGCGGACGATGCCGAAATAGCTGGTTTTTCTGCTTCCGCTCTGCATTCATCCGGTATCAACCTGACTGTAGCATATGCGGATCGCGACAATGGTACCGGGGCAGACCAGGAAGCCGCTACGATCAAACTCGGTTATAAAATCGGTATTCACGCAATCACTGTAGACTATGGCGATGGGGAAACCGGCAACGTAGATGCAGATACCGTTGGTCTTACCTATGCGGCAGTCCCCGTGCAAGGTTGGGAGCTGTTCGCGACTATTCGTCAGCTCGACACTGACCTGGCTGGTGCAGACTCAGTTGATCTGGTGGCAGTGGGATCCCGCGTCAAGTTTTGAGATAACAAAATAATCATCTCTCAGGGTCGGCGCGCAAGTGCCGGCCCAAAGTTGTTTTACATACTTACCACAAATGGAGCACAACCATGACGCCCCTTAGACTAGCAATCATTCCCCTGGCTTTTTTCATATCTGCATGCGCCAATACCGGTCCGGCTGATGATGGCTTTGAAAACTCAAACGAATCAATCGATATCGGAAAAATACACGCTGGAGAATTGCTGAGCCGAGTTTTAAAAAGAACCGAGCCATCAGAAAACACTGGCGAGGATAATAAAAATCAGTAGGGCTTCTTAGCCTGGCTTTTTTTGTTGTGAATGTACCTAAGCCGAGTTATCCATATACAAACATGGATCTACTGGTTAATTGATACTCATCGGGTTCCGGTCCCAGCGCCAGCGCCACAAGCTGATCAGTTTTTTATATCGCAACGATATTCATGTTTTGGAGCCGTATTCACTGCAGGTGAACACTCCGCGCATTGCTTCCCTTCCGTCGACACCTACACGCAACCGCAACACTATAACTTGCTGTTACCCAAATCAGGATAACGCCTGAGGATTTACTTACCACCGTATCGGTTTGTACGTTTGGCTTATACGTTGCGCATGCACACCACTGGAGTCACAACGTAGCGCCACACGGACTCAGCCGCTCTGGCAATCCACCGCTAACCTATACAGGTGACTACAACTGGTCATAGTTCATCGATAATGCCAATGAGTCCTTCGAATAGTTTACGTAGTATTCGACGGAGAAAGCCTACAGAAAACACGGCAGGAAGTAGAATTGAACAAAAAAACCAGCCCTTCACTTGACGCCCGACCCGACCGTCTGGACCTTCGCGACAGAGAATATCGTCCACCACTTAAAAACCTGCCCGCCACTTTCCCGTCAGTTAAAAACGTTGAGCAGTTATTTAAACACTATGCAGTGACGTGCAATCTTATCCTTGATCAAGGAGAAGAAGGGGCATGCACAGGCTTCGGCCTGGCCGCTGTAATTAACTATCTGAACTGGAAAGATCACTACCTGGAAGCCATTAAACAGGGGATCTCTCTAGATGAAACCGCCAATGACTACTGCGTTCTACCTGTAAGCGAGAGAATGCTCTATCACAATGCAAGGCTCTACGACGAGTGGGAGGGTGAGGACTATGAAGGATCAAGTTGTCGAGGTGCTCTGAAGGGTTGGCACCGACATGGCGTCTGCGATGCAAAACTATGGCCCTATCGCGACAGCAAAGGCAATGTCAAGTTTATCGAACCACGTCCCGGGTGGTCGAAAAATGCGATAGAGACACCGCTCGGTTCTTATTATCGAATCAATATAGACTCTGTGGTGGATATGCAATCTGCTATTTTCGAAGTTGGTGCTATCTATTGTTCTGCCGGTGTCCACGACGGATGGAACGAACCACAAGCGTCTGCCACTAAAGATCGCACTGACCCGTTTAATTACCTGCCGTCAGTCTCTGACGTTGTTCAGGAAGAAAACGGTGGGCACGCCTTTGCCATCGTTGGGTACACTCGGGACGGATTCATCGTACAAAACTCCTGGAATACAGGTTGGGGTTTCCACGGTTTTGCAATCATGTCTTATCAGGATTGGGTCACGCATGGATGGGACGCCTGGGTAGTAGTCAGAGGTGCACCAATCAACCAGGAAAAATCACCGGTCACGGTGGTACACCAGCCACTGCTTGCTGAACAGGCACAAAGCGATGATCGGGCAGGACAAACAATTGATCGAATGCGTGACACCTATATATACACAGACGATCGCGTAAAGCCATGGTCAGAGGAACAGGGATACCAACACACACTCGTTATTGGTAACAACGGGCGGGCAATCCAAAAACTGATCGAATTCCAATCACCCGAAGACACCATCAAAGAACTTGGCTCGACACTGCCGCAAAAATGGATAGACGATTCCGGCGGAAAAGATATTGTCATCTATGCACACGGTGGACTCAATTCCGAAAAAAAGGCGGTACGGCGGGCACAGGTCCTGGGCCCGTACTTCATGGCTAATGGCATCTATCCGATATTCATCTGCTGGAAAACCGGATTATGGGAAACACTGGACAATATTTTGTCCGATTTTTTTAGCGGGCTGCAGGACGACTCACGAGCCGGAGGCATGCTGGAAGATCTGCGTTCAAACCTTAGAGAAAAATTCGACAGAACACTTGAGGTCGCTGCAAAAAATGCCGGCGGCAAATCCATTTGGAGTGAGATGAAAGAAAACGCCAGACTTGCCTGCGAGCATCAATTGCCTGGCACCAGTGGCAACGCCGCTAGAACCAAGGGTGCGATGCTAAATCTTGCTCACGAACTGGGAAAGCTTGATGGCGTTAACCTTCACCTGATGGGCCATTCCGCCGGTGCTATTTTACTGGGCCACTGGCTACATGCGATACGTAACAGGAATTTGTCTTTTAAATCACTGAGCCTGTTTGCCCCGGCGTGTTCAACCCGCTTTGCCAATAACTACTATCGCCCCGTCATCGAGAAAGGCAGGCTAAAAAATTCAACTATTAATATTGACGTGTTAAGCAACGAGCGGGAACTAGCAGATTCTGTAGGCCCATACGGTAAGTCCCTTCTATACCTGATTAGTCGCGCACTCGAGGACATGCACAAGGAACCTCTACTGGGATTAGAAGCTGCATGGCAGCAGGATGATAGTTTCGCTGCCTTTATGGATAAGAACCGTGTTGAAATTACCGAAGAAGAAAAAGTACGAATGAAAGAAATAAACGACTGGCTGGATTTTTGGGGAGACCACAACTTGCCAACCGTTCACGACAATACAAGAAGTAATATCGACACATCAATTCAAGGAGATCAAATTGCGCTGGCTCATGGTTCATTTGACAACGACATTCTTGTGATAAACAAAGCTCTTTGTCGTATTCTCGG
>CAZNOB010000285.1:0-5801 GCA_964574535.1 uncultured Granulosicoccaceae bacterium
CGCCTGAAGGGCATGTCGCTTTTGGTCTTTTCAAAAATGAAGGCCCCGGCAGGGAACGTCCCGTTAGCAGCACAACAAAACGCGCGCAAGCGCGGACCACTAAACACTACCGAGGATCACCTCCAACCTGAACAACCCACCAAGTGAAGGCTCATAGTCATTCACGGGCGACCACCTCAAGGTTGGCCAGACTTCATAGTAGAACCAACGCCGCCAGATATTGTGGCGAAAACGCAGCCTGAATTCGGCACCCAGAAATTTCTCTGTTTGTTCATCATTCAACTCTGTGGTGTAGGATGCCAGTGCCTCGACTGCAACCGCGCGGTTCGCATCGATATCTGTATAGACACCAACCGTCTCCCCGATCAGTGTGCCACGCTGGTCCTCTCGCCAGCGCAATTCGGTTGAACCGCGAAAAAACACCGACTCACTTTCATTCAGTGGTCGTTTTATGTCGTAGCGAAATTTATTTTCGAAACCTGAAGAGGTGAAGTAATAAAATGAATTACGGAAGCTGCTGCGAAAACCCCATCTTAAATCGTGGCGGTACATCAAATTGATTCGACCAAATAATTGCGCTCTGCTATCCCGATAGCGAGTGCCCAGATCAAAATTCACTAAATCTTCTTCTTTTGCCTTGCGAATAAAACGCAGCGCCAGTGAGAAGCCATTGTCATCTGCATCTGTAATTTCAGACCCCTGTGAAGTCGTACTCTGTACCTGTTCATCGTCAGTGCTGAACAACAGTCGAAGCCTTTGCTCGGTGCGCGGTAATACCACCCGCAATTTGACAGAAGCTCTCGATCTGGGAATAACAGCAGCAGACTTAATGGTGTCGACGCGCACACGCGCCCAGCTCTGATTACCCTGCACGGAAGGTCCGCCATCACTGAAGAACCCGTCAATCCGATGAAAAAACTTCCTGAAGCCGCGACTGACCATGATGTGGGTGCGATCCACCAGTCCGGCATTGGCCGGAATATGATCTGCGTTTTCAACAAAGACCAGCGCCACCGATGGTTTGAGGGCACGTGGCTCGAGTGAAGGCTTTTCCAGCAAAGTCTCGCTGAACGACAAGGGTTCTGAGGGGGAAAACTCGAAGACGTCAGTCTGTGCCAGCAAGCAGGACGAATAAACGCCAGTCGCCAGTGTTACCACCAGTAAAGCCAGATTCATTGGGTGAATGTTCAACTGAGGACAGAGTTTTTTCGGTTAACATTTAATTATGCGCAGCACAGCTTTAAGCCACCACTACGAAACTTCCACTATTCATAGCAGAACTGGATCAGCCTAAGCACCACGCAGGCGGTATGTTTATGCTTATTTACCGAAATCGATGGAAATAGCGGGCCAAAATTAGTGTCCGCAGTAGATCATTTCGTTCCCGGACAGCCACTAACCACCCTGATCTGCCCTTATCCCCCGAAAATGAGCGGAAGAAAAACCAACAATCCGCAGATAACTGCACCTGCAGATGAAATCAGTACAGCGGCTGCCGCAATGTCCTTAATCTTTTGAATACGCGGGTCGAATTCTGTCGACACCAGATCGCACAGGTTCTCGGCACAGGTGTTCAGCGCCTCGGTTACCCACACTGCCGTCACTGCAATGGTCAATACAATCCAGTCAAATTTTGACGCCCCAAGCGCCAGTCCCAGCACCAACACAACAACACTAGCTAGTAAATGCACCCGCGAATTGTGCTCTTCCTTCAATAACAAAGTTATGCCGTTCATGGCATGCCCCAGACTTTGAAATCGTGCTCTCACACTAAAAGGCCGTGCCATTTTTAAATACTCATTGCAGCATTTTCAGTGTCGATGACAGACACTATAAAGTCGCTCAACTCCCGGGGTGATTCAAACACTCGAAAGCAATCTGGCTGAGGCAATGATTGTTTCAACCCCTGCCATCTCAATGCCTGATTCTCTTTGGCATGAGGTGAATCATTGTCTGCTACTGGTACCTGTCGGATCAAAATGGCTTTCACCTGATCAACAAACCTGTTACAAATTTCGCAGTAAATTTCAGGGTCTTTTTCACCACTATCACCAATCAAAATAAATTTGCGTTGCGGATAGCGCTCTAAAAGGCTGGATATTGCCTGTGTTTTATAGCGTCTGGAATGACGAAAGAAATCGATAAAACTTCGGCTGGCGATATAGAAGTGCCGCAGCGAAACAGAGCCTGCGGGATAATATTTTCTCAACAATGGCGCCAGACTGGGGAAAATTTGCCACGGTGACGACGACACATAGTGAAAACACACATCGCGCTCAGCCATTTGCTGATAAAGCTCTGGCATCCCCGATACCGGTTTATAGTCATCAAAGAAGATACCCCGGACCAGTTCTTTTTTATCGGTGACATGGCTGGTTTTTATGGTGTCATCGATATCAGATATCACCGATAGCCCGCGAACGGGAACCAGTTGAATCTGGCCACTTACGCGCGGCACAGGTTCTTCCCGATTTGCAGCGTCCACTACTCGATACTCAATTATACTGCCGGCCGGAGCGGCACCATGGTACTCCACCGAGAATTTAATATGCCCGCTGGGCGGACTTCTGGGTGATGAATGAATCTGATCATCGATTTGCAGTCGCAGACGCTTGTTCATTTCCCGATCAGCCATAAACCAGTCCAGCCTTTTGCCAAACAGGGGGCTGTTTTTTTCACTCTCTGTCACCCCGGACAGGCCCAGCAGTTCAAACAGTGCGCGATGTCCCAGCCTTCGCGATAGTGAACCGGTTTCAAGTTCCACGACCCAGGCATGCAGCGGCACAATCCAGCCACCGCCTGGTTTTTGAGCCGCACACTGTGGAAACAACACCACCGTTTCATCCGGCTGCACCGCCGCACCGAAACGCAGACAGCGATAAGCCCATTGCAATTTTTCATAGCATCGGCGTAAGAATGTGGTGTTTGCGGGATCAGGCAATGATCAGAGCCTTAAACAGGGAGTGTGAATTGATAATAAACGAGGAATGCATGCAAAAAACAGTGCAATGGGCAGTTTGATTTCTGCGATTGCTTTTTCAACCACGCCGTGCCAGCACTGACTTCCACCACAGCGCCATCTACAATGTATTATTGACCGAACTTTTTAAATAACTTAACGCTCCGGAAATCCCGCATGCTGGAATTTAAACTACCTGAACCCCAACCAGACCCCCTTCTGGCATTGATCGGGCGTTATCGCGCTGATCCACGCACAGACAAAATTGACCTGGGTGTTGGTGTATATCGGGATAATAACGGCAATACACCCATCCTTGCCGCTGTGAAAGAAGCAGAAACCCGCCTGCACCAGAATCAGCTTAGCAAAAGCTATCTTGGGCTCACGGGGGATATTGACTTCGTTGATGCGTATGGACAATTGATATTCGGTGACTCGTCTCGCAGCGTGGCCGGTGCACAAGCGCCCGGCGGCAGCGGTGCGTTACGACTGGCGGCAGAAGTATTCAAAACCGCATGTCCCGATGGCACCTTATGGGTAGGTTTGCCCACCTGGCCGAATCATTTACCGCTGACCGAATCAGCCGGCGTCACCACCCGCACTTTTCCATATTTCTCGCGTGAACATCAGCAAATATTATTTGATCAAATGCTTGAGGCTCTGGCCGCCGCAAAACCCGGAGACGGATTACTGTTGCACGGCTGCTGCCATAACCCCACAGGCGCAGACATGACTCCGGAGCAGTGGCAGACTATTGCAACCCTTCTCGCAGACAAAAGCATGCTGCCCATTATTGACCTGGCCTACCACGGCCTGGGGCGTGGAATGCAGCAAGATCTGGCCGCCACCCGCCTTATTGTGGAAAGCAATCCGCAGACACTGGTGGCAACCAGTTGTTCAAAAAACTTCGGTCTTTACCGCGACCGTGTCGGTGCGGTGTATATGGCGTCTGCCAATTCAGATCTCTGCAAAGTCACCCAGAATTACTTCGGACAAGTTGCCCGAAAAATTTACTCGATGCCGCCAGATCACGGAGCGGCAGTTGTGCGCATCATTCTTGAAGATAACACGCTGCGCTCCCAATGGCAGACTGAACTCGATACCATGGTCGAACGCGTCAATACTCTGCGAAAGGAAATCGCCGAACAAGGGAGCAAACTGAACCTTGATTTTGTTGCCACGCAGCGTGGCATGTTTTCACTACTGCCACTCAGTCCATTGCAGGTTGATAGCCTGATTACCGATCACGCGGTGTATTTGGCCGGCGACGGCAGAATTAATATAGCAGGTTGCCAGATCGAACAAGTGCCGCGATTTATAGAAGCATTGAGTGCGGTCGGTTTCGGTGGCAGTTAAACAAAACCAGACCACGAGCCCGGATTATTCACAATAATCGACAGCACCTCGATTAATCTTTGATTACACAGAAAGCAAATTTGAAGGTGGATTTTTCCTTTTGTAAATATCAGTAAGTCTTCAATAACCCGGGCCAACAAAGGCTAAAAACATGTCTATACGAACAGCAAAAAAAGTAGTTCACGCTAAACCCACGCTGGAAGGCGCTGGCGTCAAACTGCACCGTGCATTTGGTTTTGGCGACACCGAAGAGGTTGATCCGTTCCTGTTACTGGACGATTTCCGCAATGACACACCGCAAGACTATCAAGCAGGATTTCCGTGGCACCCGCATCGCGGCATCGAAACGATCACCTATATTCTGGCCGGCAACGTGGAACATCAGGACAGCCTGGGTAACCATGGAAATCTGGGAGCAGGCGACATTCAATGGATGACGGCTGGCAGCGGCATTATGCATCAGGAAATGCCACGCGGCGATACACAGGGACGCATGCACGGCTTTCAGCTCTGGGCCAACCTTCCCGCTTCTCACAAGATGGATAATCCCCGCTATCAGGACATCACCTCTGCGGAAATCCCTGAAGTTATTGCCGATAACGGCACCATCGCACGTATTATTTGCGGTGAATTCTGGGGTAAAAAAGGTCCTGTCGAAGGCGTTGCTGCCAACCCATGTTATCTCGACATTACCGTACCGGCGAACACCACCTGCAGACTACCGGTTGATACACATGCACAGGCATTCGCCTATATATTTCAGGGTAATGGTCAATTTGCAGATGCGTCTAAACCGATGGGCGTACTGACCGAGAAAACACTCCCCAACGGTGAAGAATATATACTTAGGGAAACCACCGGCAATCGCAGCTTAATACTATTTAGCGCAGGGGATGAAGTCATAGTCACCGCTGGCGAACAGGGTTTACGTTTTTTACTGGTCTCAGGAAAACCGATAAAAGAACCCGTTGCATGGCATGGACCGATAGTGATGAATACACAAGAAGAAATAAAGCAGGCCATGCGCGACCTGAACAACGGAAATTTTATAAAACAATAACGCCTACGCCGTAAATTTCTCCACTACTTAAAGCGGCTATCATGCTTGCGCATAGCGCCGTGGGAGAACGACCCCGTCGCAAGAATGTAGTTTCGTCAATCTTTAATAGCCCCTCCGCCTGCTTTTACCTGGACAAATCAATCTCCTGGAGTCCGACCCGATTTGTACCGTTGCCCGTAGCAGCCGCCACAGCATTAAACTAACAGAATTATAAGTATCCGATTTTTCGTGTTAAAGAATTCTCGGTTGTAAATAAAATCCGCACAGAAACCGAGATAAACATAGAACATTTCAGAGCAATCTTGCTTTTGCCTTTAGATCTACCCGCGATTAATCAGTATTGAGAGTGATCGTGCAAGTGGATCTATGCGCCATGGATGGCGCAAAGAGCGCTGTCAGCCATGGATGGCTGATTGCGCTATCCAC
>CAZNOB010000286.1:0-5775 GCA_964574535.1 uncultured Granulosicoccaceae bacterium
CTCACGCACCTCAGTGATTCTCGCTACGCCCCTGTTTCTGGACGGGCACTAGCTACTGAACTCTCCGGGAACATCTATTGAACTCAAGTGACGGTAAAACACGAGATCTGGTCTCCAGCATTCCGGGCGCCGGATGGGACTACAGCCTGTCAAGGCACCCTTACCATGAAATAGAACGCCCGCTGGGACCGCACTATTGTGTATACAACCGCAGACATATGGCATGTTGTTTCGATACGCAGTCCACCGAAGATGCATATTGGTTGTTACGCGAAAAAGCCGCACTGCTCAATACCGGTGAGTTTCCATTGCAATTTGAAGGGCCTGATGCCGAACACCTGCTGGATAAACTCTTTACCAAAGATATTACTAAAGTAAAAGTGGGCCGCTGCGGATATGGCCTCGCCTGCTATGAGGATGGAGGATTACTGGTAGACGGTATTTTGCTGCGTCTCTCAGAGGATCGTTTCTGGTACGCTCAGGCGGACGGTGACTTCTACAGCTGGGCGCGTGCACACGCTGCAGGGTTGGATGTGCAAATCACCGATCCCCAGGTCTACGTATCACAAGTTCAGGGACCAAATGCCCTTAAGATTCTCGAAGCTGCCAATGGCGGCAAAGTGCCAGACCCTTTTGGTTACTTTGCCATGGCACGAGTGAATTTTTCCGGCCAGGAAATCATCGTTACCCGAACCGGTTACACCAATGAACTGGGCTGGGAGTTCTATACCGAATCGCACCATGACGCAGATGCCATCTGGCAACATCTAAAGAGAGTCGGTGAACCATTTGGCCTGGAAATATTCGGGCTGGATGCGATGAATATCAGACGCATTGAAGCTGGAATTCTCAACGCTGGCTCGGACTTTGACTTAACAACAACTCCTTACGACGTTGGGTTAGGACGATTTATTGATGATGATAAAAAAGACTTTATCGGCAAAGCCGCTCTGGAGACGGCGTCCAAAACACTCAGACTTTTTGGTGTGAAATGCAGCAGCGGAGAACCACTCATCGCTGCAAGAGTTGAAACGGATCAGCGAGTGATCGGAAAAGTCACCGCCGGAGCTACCTCACCGTATCTGGGTCACGGTATCGGTATAGTACGACTGGATCATGCCAGCCATCAGCAAGGCGATAAGGTGATGGTGGGTTGTCGGGACGGCTCAATGCACGAATCCGAGCTGCTGGAGATGCCGTTCTACGATAAACTTGCCGAGATTCCGCGTGGAAAAAAAGTTGATATTCCCACACGATCTTCGTAACAACAACGGTGACTAAAGCAGATTCGATAACCCGCATTCATCGAACATTAACGATCCTCCAGACTCGCCCTGAATACTCTAAATCGATAATGGTAATAGTGACGTGACAGAGCATACTTAGCAGTCTAAAATAGCGCGGATAATAGGTATCCCAGAAGGAATTAACCGTATGGATACGGAAGTAAAATCTACAGAAATCGCCATCCTTTTTGCCGACATAGTGGGCAGCACGCGACTGTACCAGGATGTCGGCGATGCAGAAGCACATCGATTGGTCGTGAGTTGTCTCGACACCATGCGAGAGGCAGTTGAATCGGTTGGCGGCACCCTGCTGCGTACGGTTGGCGATGCCGTGCTGGTAAAATTCGATAGCAGTGACGACGCCTTTCTAGCGGCAATCAAAATGCAGGAACTCCAGGAACACAGCGAACTATCCATACGAATTGGCTTTCACTGGGGTGAAGCCATACCCAATCAGGGTGACGTCTATGGTAACGCGGTCAACGTAGCTGCTCGCGTCGCAGGATTAGCCAACGGCAATGAAATTGTGATCACAAAAGATGTCGTTGATCGACTGCGTCCCATACATCAACAAAAAGCGAGCTTCCTTACCGAAATAAACGTCAAGGGCATCAGTGCACCGATAAGACTGTTTAGATTGCAATGGAAGCAGGAACCACAAGAATCAGCGACGATGGTTTTCACGGAAAACCTGATGGGTAATCGCACAACGACGGGCATGGAGCTAAAACTTACCGGACAAAGCGGTACCATCACACTGGTGTCACACGGTGACAAATGTTCCATTGGTCGTGGTGCTGAGAATGACCTGCAAACCAGTCACAATGCGGCATCTCGCCTGCACGCCACAATCAGTTGCAAACAGGGTAAATTCTACCTTGAAGACGCCAGCACTAATGGCACCTATGTCGTCAAGGATAATCAACAGCCGGTATTTGTTCACAGGGAGGAAATAACACTCGATGGTATCGGCACGGTATCCACGGGATTCCAGCCAGCAGATTCTGCTGAACATGAAAGCGGCGGTGTTATTCAGTACCAGACCAGCTATACCAAAAAGTAAACAAGTCAGCTCGTCGCCAATCTGTTAGAGGATCTTCAACTTCGGGCTTTTGCACTGGCAAGTTGATATTCTTAGCGAGCTGGTGTGATCGATGAGAAACATGGCGCAATCGCCTGCCTGCCGAGACGATATTCAGGAATCATCGAATAGTAAGATCATTCTTTCGTCCGGCTTTTGAGCTTGCGAATACAGACAAAAGCCTCACTAGTCTCAATTTATGAATTTCCTGACTAGTATGAGACGCTGGAGGGTTAACATATAACGACCCGAGCAGCGCAGGTGTCAGTTCAGCCCAAAATTGTATGCGCATGCGCTCAACACAAAATACTTCGACCACTTTGCAGCAATTATGTAGTCTTTGAGGTCAAGGATGTAAAGAGATTAACAAAAGGATCAAATTTATGCGCCCTGCCAGCATATTTCAAATATTCATTCTCACCACCTTATGCACCGTTCTACTCGCCTGCGGCGGAGACGAGGAAATTGCTATCAATAACAACGATAGCGCTAACGATAACGCATGGTCAGATTTTTACGGTACTTTCAAAGGCAGCGCAGAATCCGTATTGTCCGGCGAAATATCTGAACGGGAACTAACTGTTGTCATAAAACCCTGGGAAGACAAAGGGTTCACCGTAGAATGGACAACCCTTATCCATCGCGACACCGGTAAGAAAAAGATGACAGATCTGTCTATCGATTTTTATCCATCTGCGCGACCTGATATTTTTGCATCTGCAATGCGAACTGATGTATTTGGACGTGCTGTCCCCTACGATCCGGTGGGGGAAGAAGCAGACCCCTACGTATGGGCGGGACTTGAAGACAATACGCTTACCGTCAGTGCACTCTATATTGTGGAAGGAGGCGGCTACGAATTGCACGTCTATAAACGATCTCTGAGTGAGAAAGGTCTAACATTGAATTTCGAACGGCTTAGCAATGGCGACAAAGTCACTCGCGTATCAGCACAACTTGATTCGGTTGAGTAACAAAACGAACCCAAGTCTGATAGTCTTTGCCCGCTACTGATTTTAGTAGCGCATCGAGCTAACAAAGGACACGCATTCTGATCAATAAAATTTCACCGGATGACATCTGCAGTATCACCAGCCGAATTGCATCTGGTGAAGATCCATTCGATAGCGAAAATAAATTGGTCGCGGGTCTCAAGGTCGGCTGTACGGACGCGATCACTCTATTGCTAAAAAAGTACTGGAGCCCTTTGCTGACTACTGCAGAATCGATCCTGACCGATCGCCATCAGGCCGAAGATGTTGTGCAGGAATCACTGCTAAAAGCACTCGGGCAAATACACAAATTCGAGCCCAGAGTACCAGTATCCGCTTGGCTAAGACGCATAGTGATCAACACTGCCCTCAGCGAACTACGGTCCCGCAACCGGCGCAAGGAAACCCCACTCGAACCGGTGATTGACGAATTCGACAATGGCATTCGGCTTCATGGGAGATCAGAATTATCGTTACAGTCTGCTGAAGAACTGGCAAGCAGTGCCGAGACCAGCAAGCAGGTTTCCGATACCATTGCCCGCCTTCCTGACCAACTTCGATTGCCACTCCTGCTCAGAGATGTTTACGGTTACACCACACAGGATACCGCCGAAATTCTTGAAATTTCTGAAGCCAATGTAAAGATTAGACTACACCGGGCGCGAACGATCCTACGCCAGAACTTACAGGCCGTTTGGTCAGGAAATCAGTGATGGCACTAACACTTCCCTATTGTCGTTACCCTCTAATGCGTTCAGTGAAACGCGGTATGCTGAAGTGGATACCGGGACTGATCACCTGCGCTGAGTTTGAAAATTTCGTGGTTGACTATCTGGACAACACTCTACCTGAGGCGCAACGTAAAGTATTCACCCGACATCTGGCAATTTGCCCGGAATGCAGGGACTACATCGAACACTATAAACAAACCATACAACTCGCCTCGAATGCGCTGGAATACACCCGGTTTGACAATGCAGGAGACCCACCAAAAGATCTGCTCACGGCTATTCTCGATGCACAAAAAGCGGCAAAGCGAGAATAGAAGTCTGTTTAGCAAGACTATGCCATGGCGAAGGTCCGCGCCATATTAAATGACAAACTTCAATTGAGGCCACTTGGGTGGACGCGTTTTAGTTCTTGCTCAGCCTTTTCGTTTCTGATCTTCCTGGATTCATTCTCGGCAACATACAAGGCCGTCAAGTAAGTACGATAAACAGACGAAACACGCAAAGCGTTTTGCGTTTGCGTTTGCGTTTGCTTTTGCTTTTGCTTTTGTTCTTTCCGCTCTTGATCTACCCGCGTTTAATCAATTTTGAGAGGGATCGTGGAAGTGGGTCGGCGCGCCAGGGATGGCGAAAAGAGCGCTGTCAGCCATGGATGGCTGCAAGCGCTATCCACTTGCACGATCACTCTCAAAAAGCCGCAGGCACCCGAAGGGTTGAGTAGCCGCAAAAAGACTTTTTGCTTCCGTTTTTGGTCTTCTTCAAAAATGAAGGCCCCCGGCAGTGGTGTCATATTAGCTGCGAACCGCGAAAAATTCTCCTAACCTCAATCTATATCGTAAACCACACGAAACCCTATATGAGAAGTCGTGCTATCAGGCGTGCTACCGCTTCGAGCGGCAATTCGATATCGAAAGCAGTAGCTCTTGTGGCACATAAAAGAGCCTCCCTTTAAAACCATCGCACCTTTTAAGGTGGCCGCATGCTTTTTGGCTTTGGCACGCTGCGAACGTGCCTTATACGGGACTACCGTCCATTCCCAGGTATTACCAACCATGTTGTAAATTCCATAGCCATTTGGTTCAAAAGCATCTACGGGGGCGGTTGATTCATACCCGTCTGCAGCGGTGTTGTAGTGGGGGAATGTTCCTTGCCAAATGTTGCACGGCTGATAATTCTCATCGTCTGGCTCCTGATTCCCCCAGGGAAACATCACATCACCCAATCCCCCGCGAGCGGCGTGTTCCCACTCAGCTTCATTAGGCAGACGACCGTTTGCCCACTTCGCGAACGCCAGTGCATCGTTATGTGAGATATGAACCGCCGGGTGATTAGCTAATGTTTCAGTACCAGCATCGGGACCATTAATGCACTGCCAGTTTGCACCATACATCTGCCGCCACCAGTTCGCAGCTGCTGCACCGCTGGCGCTGTCTTCCTGTAGATCACGCGGCAAATGATAATAAAAGACATAGGACCACCCTAGCCTTTCCGCATCGGTCTGATAGCCAGTCGCTTCAATAAACTCTGCGAAACGCTGGTTTGTGACTGCTGTATTGTCAATCAGAAAATCGCCGACTTTAATTTTTCTGATCGGACTTTCGCTGTCCACTGCGAGAACAGCACTACGGGTGCCGACCAGCGCAGTGCCACCTGGAATATGAATTTTTTTATGCATAACAACGTAACGG
>CAZNOB010000287.1:0-5659 GCA_964574535.1 uncultured Granulosicoccaceae bacterium
CCATCCATGGCTGACAGCGCTCTTTGCGCCATTCATGGCGCGCCGACCCACTAGCACGATCACTCTCAAAACTGATTAAACGCGGGTAGATCAAGAGCAAAAAGCAGAAGTAAACGCTTTGCGTTTTTCGTACTTACCGGACGGCCTGTATGTTGTCGAAAATCTCCAGGAACAAAAATTTAGACACTTGATAAATCAGTTTGATGAAAGTCTGTGCGGCACAACCTCTGCTGCTCCTGCGAACGCGCCGGGACGGTGCGTCAAAGGTGGTAGTAATTAACGATCATTTTTGTGGCGTTAGAATAACTATGCGCCTTAAATGATCGTACATCATTTAATAAGGCAAGGCCCTCGCCTTGGCTCGTTCGCGCACGCAGAATTCTACCGCTCAGACTTGTGGTAATCGGGATTAATCACGAAATCGGCGTTATCTCGTTTGATCTTTGATTCCAGAGTTTCGATGGTACGTGCGGCTTACGGCGCCTGCGGGAACGTGGCAGATCGTTAGGTATTCTGACTATTGGGTTACGTGGCTATAGGGAGTTAACTATAGTAAGGGTATACAAACTCAAGATACTCGCCGCCAATCTCGATAAAGTCTCCACCGGCTAACTTGATCTCTGCATTGGAAGTTATACCTTGCCCGTTATGTTTTACAGGATGCGAGGTTGCACTCATGGAAACGAAATAATACCCCGTAGGCTTCTTGGCAATTGCACCAACGTTGCCGGTTTTGCCCACAGTTGTCAGTGGCTTTTCCAGTGGCAGGAGCGCACCTGATTTAACGCCGGAGGCTACCCTCAGTGCAGCAACCTCTGACACAATCTGCTCCAGATCAGGATCTATAATCGGCTGCGTGGAATGCAGCGGGGTGACATTTTCCAGCTCTTTGTTTGGAGGCGGGGTGCTGGAGTAATTCTCTGAATAGCGAATCTGGTATTTGCCGATGGTGATATCGTCGCTGTGCAGTAGAAAGTGCTTCGTGACCGGTCTACCGTTAACCAGTGTGCCGTTTGTGCTGCCGAGATCTTCCAAAGTCAAACAGCCGGATTCGTCAACAATGCGCGCATGACGACCGCTGACTGATAGATGGGGCAGGCACAGGGAGTTGTCTCGCCGACGGCCAATGGTAACTATTTCGGTCGAAAGGCTCAGTGAGCTGGTTTCTCCGGTTTCGGTTGTGATGGTGAGTTGTGGCATTTGGATTCGGGTTTTAGCGCGAGGTTAACGTCCAACTTATCACAGTCCCAGCGATTTAACTTGATGTTAAGATTTCGATACAGGAAGGTATCCGATTAAAACCCGTTGGATGTCTGGATTGGAATTTTAATTGCCTGACCCGCCTGCACACGGTTTTTTTCCCACAATGCAGGATTCCATTTTTTTAGCTCGCTAATAGAGACGTTAAATCGCTTAGTGATGGTAAAGAGTGTGTCTGTCGCTGTTACCCGATAGTTGATCAGCTTTTGGTCAATTTCTGCAACGGATTCTTCATCCACATAGGCGACGATCATTCTGTCCCCGGGTTGCAATTTTGCAGACTTCGAAGATTTCCCGTTCCATTGTTTTAATGTTTCCACGTTGGTTTGCATGTCTTTGGAAATATCCCAAAGATTATCCCCGCGCTCCACAATGTGGGATTGATAGACATATTTTTTGAACGGTTTGAACTCAGGCTTTAACTGGCGGCTAGTCGAGCCTGAGGATAAATGGTCAGCGACTGTCGACAGGCCGGAACGGTTGTGTCTTGCTGAAGTGTCGTGGTTAGCGGATTCATCAGTTAATGCTAAATTGAGTTTACGCTTGCTAAGTTCATCCAGAAGTTGTCTGCTCTTTCCCACGGGTACCGTCAGGTGGTAGGGACCGCCCAGTGGAATTCTGTTGTCCAGATAGCCGGTATTTAACGATACAAGTTGATCAACTGGCACGTCTGCCAGGCGTGCGGCTTTCGCAAGCGTGAGTGGCCTTCCGATAGATATCGTGTCGATCATTTTTTGGTTAGGCAAGGAAGGCAGTGACAATCTGTAGGCGTCGGGGTCGGCGATCATTTTATTGACGGCAAGCAGCCGTGGTACGTAGTCTCTGGTTTCACGCGCTAGTTGCAGGTTCCAGAAGGTGGGTTCAAGTCCGTTTGTTTCGGCTCTCCTCATCGCATGTCTAACGTTTCCCGGTCCTGTGTTGTAGGCGGCCAGCGCCAGCAGCCAGTCCCCGTCGAATGATTTGTGCAGCCGCTTCAGGTATTTAACTGCCGCTCTGGTTGAGGCCACGACATCATTGCGTGCGTCGTACCATTGATTGCGCTCCAGGTCGTAGTCGTCAGCGGTTGATGGAATAAACTGCCAGAGACCGACGGCGTTTTGTTCGCTTTTTGCCAACGGATCAAAGGCACTTTCTACAAGGGGCAGCAGTGCGATATCTATAGGTAAGCCTGCGTGTTCTATTTCTTCGACAATGAAAAACAGAAACGGCGTCGCGTCGTGCAGGTTACTGACCAGTGAGTTCAGGCCTTCCTGCATGAATTCAATCTGCAGCTGGATAGAGGAATGTTCCAGATGGGTAAATTCAAATTGTTTGCGCAAGCGCTGCCAGAGGCTGGTTTGGATCAACGATAACTGATTGTGTTTTATCGGGTCATTCCGATAGGCGCCCGGTGGGCCTGCACGCGCCGTCAGTTTCTGGATGGCCTGTTCCAGCTGTATGGTAGTGGGCTGGGCATTGGCAGGTGCTTGTCCGCGCAGTTCGGTATGCGCAGGCCGGAATAGAAAAAATAACAGCAGCACAGAAACAAGCAGCCCCTCTTGACATCTGTTTTTACCGTGATTATTGTTTGGCTTATAAGGATTTATCATTAAAAATCAGTGGTTTATTCTATATTTACCTTTAGCCTGGCGCTTTGAACGTCAGAATTTCGCCAAACCGGTAAAAGACAGCCTGGGCTCAGTTAGAGTATATTCGACTTATGCTAAAATTCAGAAAAAACTCACCTTCCTGGTTGCAGGCACAACCCGCGTTGCGGGAGTGGTATGAAAGTTCGCTGGGCGATGCAGTGCTGGACGCGGTAACCAGTAAGTTTGACGATATACTGCCCGGCATTTTTGGCTACCAGGGGGTGCAGGTTGGTCAAATTGCACCACATCGGGAATTACTGGCCAGCGCCGGGTTGCATCGACGTATAGTTGTAGACAGCGCCGCCGAAATTTCAAACAGTCAGATATCGGGCACGCTTGAGCAACTGCCAATCAGTAGTAATTGTGTGAATCTGGTGTTTTTTCCGCACTCGCTTGAATTCTGCGATAGCCCGCACGTGGCACTGCGAGAAGCTGATCGAGTGCTGACTGCTGACGGGCATCTGCTGTTGATGGGGTTTAACCCGTACAGTCAATTCGGTATTCGTCGCGCAGTCGGCCGGTCAATTCCCTGGAGTGGCAAGACCTACAGTCGGGCGCGAGTGCAGGATTGGTTGTCGGTACTGGGGTTTAGAATGGTTGCCACAGAAACCGTCTTTCTGCGCCCACCGGTTAATCGCACAAGGATGTTGAACAGCACCCGTCATATTGAAAAAGCCCAGAAGTTTTTGGGTTTTGCCGGTGGTATCTATCTTATTCATGCGCGCAAGCAGACTGTGCCGGGCACAATGGCCAGACAGTGGCTAAAACCGCGAGGCAGATTAGTGCATGGTGCTTTTGCCCGGCATGCCAGCCGTGTTGCCGCCAGAGTGCAGCATGAGAATCAACCGGACAAAAAAGACTAAATTCGTTTTTTATTAACCCGGTTCGTTAAACCCCCTGTTCGGAGTCATTGCGTGGATCCAAGTCGTCACCTGCGGCAAGTTGTGCTGGATACAGAAACTACCGGTCTTGAAGTTTCTCAGCATCATCGCATCATAGAAATTGGCGCGGTCGAGATAGTCAATCGCCGCCTGACCGGTCGCCACTATCACCAGTATATTCAGCCCGACCGAGCCATTGATGCAGGAGCCCTGGAAGTTCACGGTATCACTGAAGAATTTCTGGCGGATAAACCACGGTTCGCTGCCATCAGCGATGAATTCCTCGACTTCGTGCAGGGCGCTGAGGTGGTTATTCATAATGCCGCATTTGATGTGGCATTTCTCGACTACGAACTGAAACTGTGTGCAGCCAACACGCGCATGGATCTTTGTTGTATTGAGGTGACCGACTCACTGGCACTGGCCAGAAAACAATACCCGGGTCAGCGCAACAGTCTGGATGCACTGTGTCGGCGGTTGGGTATTGATAACGCACGTCGTACGCTGCACGGCGCACTGCTTGATTCTGAAATACTGGCTGAAGTCTATCTGGCAATGACCGGCGGGCAGTCGTCTCTGGGTCTTGAGATAGCCGGGGCTGCCGATGCAGAAAACGGCGACAGCGGCATTATTATCGATTCTGCCTCATACCCAGAGATCCCGGTACTTCGGGCAAGCGATGCTGAAATAAAAGAGCATGCGTTATGGATGGAAAAGCTTGAAAAAGAGAGTGCAGACGGATGTGTGTGGACTGCTCAAAGCACCTAACTGTGTTTCATGATGCGGGCTTTTTCGCGATTCCAGTCACGCTCTTTTTCGGTAGCGCGTTTGTCGTGGGTTTTCTTACCCTTGGCGAGGCCGATATCTATTTTTACTTTGGCGCGTTTCCAAAACAGGCTTAGTGGTACAAGCGTGTAGCCCTTGCGTTCAACCTGGCCAATGAGCTTGCTGATTTCAGCGCGGTGCAAAAGAATTTTACGGTCACGCACGGGTTTTGCCACCACATGTGTTGATGCAGATAATAAAGGCGTGATGTGACAACCGTAGAGCCACACTTCACTATTGCGTATCATCACGTAACTTTCTGTCAATTGCACTCTGCCGGCACGAAGGCTTTTTACCTCCCAGCCTTCCAGCACCAGTCCGCCTTCGAAGGTGTCTTCGATCAGGTAGTCGTGGCGCGCGCGCTTGTTCGACGCAATACGCGATGAATTGTCGCCTTTCTTTTTCTTTGGTTTAGCCATATGTTGCCAAGTATAACCCCTAAGGCCGGATAATATTATGCCGTCGATACAAAGATCTGCGCTGGTACCGCACAGTGCACAAAAAATGTTTGATTTGGTTAATGATGTTGAGTCTTATCCACAATTTTTACCATGGTGCAGTGGTGCTGCAACCCTTGAAAGCAGCGAACAGCAATACACTGCAAAAGTTCAGATGAAAAAGGGTCCACTGTCGCAGCACTTCACCACCCGCAATGTGCTGAAGCCAGGCACGCAGATCAATATGTCACTTGTTGATGGTCCGTTTAAAAAGCTGCAGGGTCAGTGGCAATTCAAAGATATTGGCGAACATGGCTGCCGGGTGAGTTTTGATATTGAATTCACCTTCTCGGGAATTCTGTTGCAGAAGACGCTAAGTCCGGTTTTTAACGAAATTTGTGCGCGTATGGTAGATGCGTTTGTTGGGCGGGCGGGTGAGATATATGGGTGAGGTCGTTCGGTGGTGTCATTTTTAGCGTATATCAGCCACAGATGTAATTAGTGCCTATCCAGAAAAACAGGCTAGTGCGAACCACTAAATGCACACGATCTTTCACCGACTACATGTAGTTTTTTAGAGTGACTAAACGCCCACATGTAGTCGGTAAAATCTCACGCACCTCAGTGA
>CAZNOB010000288.1:0-5654 GCA_964574535.1 uncultured Granulosicoccaceae bacterium
GTTAAAGTTCTGCTCTAAAAGTCTGTGGCAACTCCACCTTCGGCAACGCGAGTCGCGATAAACGCGTCGAGTTCTTCATTGATGGCCGCATCAATCGGGGGCTGCTGATATTCAGTCAACAGTTTTTTATAAACGGTATTTGCCTTTTGCAGAGCAGTCGGGCTGCCAGCATCTTCCCAGCTTTCAAAGTTTCGCCAGTCAGAAATGATGGGGGAATAAAAGGCTGATTTATAGCGTGACATGGTGTGTGGCGTTCCAAAAAAATGTCCGCCAGGGCCCACATCGGCAATGGCATCAAGTCCCAGTGCTTCTTCTGTGATTTCCACCCCCTTCATGTAAGTTGCCATCATTTGCAGCAAGTCGGCATCGACCATCATCTTTTCAAATGAAGCGCTGAGTCCCCCTTCCATCCAGCCTGCGCCATGCATGACAAAATTGGTACCGCCGCTGAGTGCACCCCACAGAGCCATTGTCGATTCATAACCGGCTTGTGCGTCAACGCTATTGGCGGCACAGACGTTTGATGAACGAAACGGCAACTTGTAGCGTCTTGCCAGTTGTCCGCTTATTTGTGCCGCCAGCACGTATTCCGGTGTTCCGAATGCCGGGGCACCGGATTTCATGTCGACATTCGATGTAAATCCACCGTAAACAGCTGGTGCTCCTTTATTGACGATTTGTGTAAACGCTATACCGGCAAGGGCCTCGGCGTTTTGCTGCACCAGAGCGCCGGCGATGGTTACCGGTGCCATTGCACCTGCCAGCGTGAATGGCGTCAGAACGACGGGTTGATTTCGAGAAGACATCTCGATAATACCTTGCAGCATATAGTCATCAAGCTTCAGTGGCGAGTTGCTGTTGATGATGGTGAAGACTGAGGGTTCCCGAGCAAACTGGTCTGCACTGACACCGCGTCCAATGCGTGTGATTTCCAGTGCATCGAGGTTGCGTTGTTTGCCAAGTGAATAACAATGGAAGACTTTATCGGTGAGCTTTACGCAATCTGCCAGGCAGTGCAGGTGTCTGACCGATGGATGCAGATCAACCGGTTCTACCGGGTAGCCCGACGAAAAATGCATGATGTTCAGGGACTGCATCAGCCGCAAAAATGTTCGGAAGTCTTCCTGGTTGCCAGGGCGGCGACCGCCATCAAGACTATTTGTGTTTGGTGCGCTGGCCACAGTGCCAAAATTCACATGGTTGCCACCCACAATAATATTGTGGGACGGGTTGCGGGCATGCAGGGTGAATTGTTCGGGGACGCTCTCAAGCAGGTCGGCAAGTAATTGCCGGTCAAATCGAACCCGTTCGCCGTCGGCGGTGGCTCCGGCGTCGGTCATCATTTGACGGGCTTCAGGCAGTAGCACGTCAATGCCGATCTGTTCGAGCACTCGCATAGAACCATCATGAATCAGCTCAAGCTGTTCCTCGTTTGCTACCGCTGTCGGCTCGAATGGCATTTTCAGTTGTTGCCACGGTAGTTGTTCAAAACTGGAACCACCGGTGCTGGTGCGTCTTTTACGCCTTACCTTACGAGGGGGTGTTGTATTCACATTGAATCCAGAAAAATTGATGTCGCAATGCAGGTGGCTGCAGGTTGAAGCACGTAATATATCGCAAGTCGTTAGTCGATACCGGATTAGCGCTACCCAGGCGCCAGTGGTGGCGCAGATACGCTAGCCGTTAAATCCCGCTTCTGCGCAACCCGCGTTTTAGCAGCTTTTAGAGTATTCGTGGAAGAGGGCGTGCGATGGATGGCGGTACAGATTGTAGAGGACGGAATACTGAGGAAAGTTGACGTAGGAGCGTTAAGAGCCTGCGCGGTGGCATGTCTGCTATTGCGAAAGCGCCCTGACGGCGCGCCAAATGTGATTGGAATAATCGATCATTTTCGGGACAACTGAATAACTATGCACCTCAAATGATCATACCATTATTTAACATTTACAAGGGTCCTCGCCATGGCAAGTTCTCGCCACGCAGACTTCTACCGCGCAGCCTTTCATCTAACAAATGCATATTGTAAAGTGCCCCCTGAAGGGCGTGTCGCTTTTGGTCTTTTCAAAAATGAAGGCCCCCGGCAGGGATGTCGTAAATCCTACCGTTCCTACCCATTGTTCTTTGCGGATTCATCCGCGGCCCGTACAACTGATTCAGCATCTTCATCAGGGGCCAGTAAGCCAATGCGTCTGGCGCGTTGTTCCCACTGTTTGCGAGCGAGTGCCTGCATGTCGACCACACCGTCTCTTTCATCGACTATTTCGATACCTAAAAGTGTTTCGATAACATCTTCCATAGTTACCAGGCCGACTACACCGCCAAATTCATCAAGCACCAGTGATAAATGCGTGCGCGCTTCGGTGTAGTGCGAGAATAAATCCAGCAGCGGGTAGGTGAGCTCTACTGCCGTCAGGTCACGCTGTAAACTCTTTAGTGGTTGATCAACACCGTTTGACAGCAATGCGGCCAGTAGATCATCACGAAGAATATAGCCGGTAAAATTATCCAGGTTGTCTGCATAAATAGGGATTCGCGAAAATCGAAGATCAGGGTGTTTTGCGTGAAACTCTGACAACAACTGAGTTTCGGGTGCTGCAATAATAACTGACTGTGGCGTCATGATATCGCGTGCGCTTACCGTTCGGAATTTGATAAAGTTTTGAAGAAAACCGGACTCGCGTTCATCGAAAACACCCTGTCGCTGACCGAGTTCTGTCATCGTGATGAAATCTGCGCGGCTTAAAACACTTTTACTTTTATCTCTTTTTAGGGTCCGGGTAATCAGCTGGGTAACGGTGACCAGGGGGGCAAGAATTACCAGAATGATTTTTAGTGTTTGTACAGTAAACCGGCTTAACTCCTGCCAGTAGTTTGCACCCAGTGTCTTTGGAATAATCTCGGACAAAATCAAAATGGCAAGTGTCATTACCACCGGGATAATCAGGGTTGCAATTATAGAGTCACCCCATATTACTACCGCCTGGGTACCGACGCCGATGGCGCCCACGGTGTGGGCAATGGTGTTCAGGGTTAAAATGGCAGCCAGTGGCTTGTCAATGTTTTGCTGAAAGTCAGTGAGTGTTGCGCCAATGCTCGGGTTTTCTTTGAGCTGGCGTTCAACAAACGCTGAATCAATACTGAGCAGCACCGCTTCCAGCACCGAGCATAGAAACGAAACCAGAATCGAAATCAGCATAAAAAGTATAAACAGAGTGTACATAGAGTGTGAATTCGCGGTAGAAGGGCAGAGGCTGGCCGGTTGGATGTCGCTGGAAATGCCGAACCAGTTTGATTATAGAGGATTTTCTGCAACGACACCGAGTCGGCTTGGCGTTGGTGGTCGACAGCCTGGTGGAACGTTCAGATTGAGCCTGAAATGTTAGAAGTCGATTCCAGCGCCAGTCATTATAAACACTCAATGCCTGTTTTGCCTGCGTGCCTCTGTCCTTGATCACCGATTCCGCTAATCCTGTCATCATCGCCGGGCCTGTACTACGGCGTGTGCAAGCCCGCGAGGTAGTACTGTGGCTGGTGACCTCTGCCCCGACTGATCTGCACTGGCAGATATACACCGATGCTGACAGTGGTGACCCGCGCATGCATGGCGCGGTGGTGAGTCCACATCAAAATATGCTTAGCCTGGGGCGCCACGCTTTCTTGCACTGCCTGTGTCTGCCCCTGGACAGTCCTTTACCGACTGACAGCTGGATAGGTTATGACATTGGGCTGCCGGTTAACGATGAGATCCACTGGCTGGGGCGGACAAACCCGTCAATTTGCTTTCCGGGCAGGCCGCGTCCGGAATTCGTTTTCAAATCCCGTATTGACCAACTGTTGCACGGTTCCTGTCGTAAACCGCACTTTGACGGCACAGATGGATTATTGGCAGTTGATGATTTGCTGGCAAAAGCCCGAGTGAGTGGTGTGGCGGACCAGCCCGCATTGTTACTGTGTACCGGTGACCAGGTTTACACGGACGATGTTGCAGGCCCGTTGTTAAACGCAATTTTACAGGTGACTGAACAGCTGGGACTGTTAAGTGAATCCTTGCCGGATGACCACATCGAAGCGCCGATTAACAGTGAATCATTGCGTGAAGATCCTCACTATTATCACAGATCCGAGCTTCTGCCTTCGGGTGGAGAGCATCGCGGTATTAAAAAAGTATTGTTCATGGGGGCGCGCAAGCCAGTCTTTACGAGTGTTAATGCAGAAAATCACCTGCTGACGCTTGCAGAGGTGATGGCGCAGTATTTACTGGTTTGGTCGCCGGTGTTGTGGGCACAAATAAGCATAGAAAAAACACCCGCCAACCTGACTGCTAAACAACAAAAACACTATCGCCGGCAAGTTGCAACGATACAACGCTTTCGTGATGGCCTGCCGCAGGTGCAAAGGGTATTGGCCAATGTGCCGACCTACATGATTTTTGATGATCACGATATCACTGATGACTGGAATCTCTCCATGAGCTGGGAGCGCAGCGCCTATGAGGAGCCGTTGGCCAGACGAGTAGTTGGCAATGCATTGATTGGCTATTTTTTATTTCAGGGCTGGGGTAACGCGCCCGACAGCTTTGATCAGCAATTAATTCAGAATGTCCGGGAAACCCTGGGTGGCAACGATGAACGTCACGATAAATTAATTGGAGACTTGCTGAAGTTAGAGCACTGGAAATACATTATCGACACCCAGCCCAGAGTGGTGGTGCTGGATACGCGCACACAGCGCTGGCATTCGCCAACGTCACCGGATTGGCCGTCAGGATTAATGGATTGGGAATCACTTGCCGAAGCGCAACAGCATCTTGTTGGCCAGCAAGCGGTCATACTGGTGTCTCCTGCACCTATCTTCGGTGTGAAGCTGATCGAGGTAGTGCAGCGGATATTGACCTGGTTTTCCCTGTCATTAACAGTCGATGCTGAAAACTGGATGGCGCACCCGGGTGCGGCCAGTGCCATGTTAAATATTTTTAATCACCGCAAAACGCCACACCATTTCGTTATTTTGTCCGGTGATGTGCACTATTCGTACGCGAGTGATATTTTGCTTCGGGGCGTTGAAAACAGCCCGTCAATCTGGCAGATCACCAGTTCTGGCATCTCCAATGCATTTCCGGCGCGGTTATTACGTCTTTTTGATCGCCTTAACCGTTGGATGTTTGCCAGTCGATCCCCACTTAACTGGTTAACCAGGCGCAGGCGCATGCGTATTCGGCAGCGTCGGCCCAGTCAGTACAGCAATCGCTATCGGCATCAACGGCTGGTAAACGGTTGTGGCGTGGGCAGGGTAACACTCGATACCGAAGGACGACCGGAAAAAATTGAACAGGTGCTGGCCTCTGGTGAAAGAGTAGAATTTGTAAAGGGATACGAAAGCGATTGGGTTCATTAGTTGACCCATCGCAGTTCAAAAACACATAAAAAAACGTGAGAATAGAAAATGAAGTCAGATCGAGATATTGAAAAATCTTACAGCGATAAAGAGTTTGTTGAAAAACTCAGACGTCTGGCAGATTGCATTGAATCGGGGGAACAGTTTGAGATTCAGGTTGCTGGCGAAAGAATCTACGTGCCGGTGCGTGCTATTTACAATATAGAGCACGAGCGGTCGGATGGTGAGGAAGAAATTGAGTTTCAGATTAAGTGGGAGCA
>CAZNOB010000289.1:0-5653 GCA_964574535.1 uncultured Granulosicoccaceae bacterium
CTATCGCTACCGGCTGATAAAAGAAAATCTCGACGCGCAGCAATTGATCGATCAGCTACGTGATTTTTTGCGCCAGCAAAGCCGATTGTTCGTCGACTCTGTCGGCGGCGTCGCTGCGCAGGCCGGACAGTTCCTGATGATTTTTCTATTCGTATTCACCTATACGCTGCTTGACGGACACAAGATACATCGCACAATAATTGGCTTCATACCCAATCCATTGTTTGAGCCCGGAACATTGATGCTACGCGAGACCACTGTGCTGTTCGGCGCTTATTTGCGTGGGCTGATTGTAGAGAATATGCTCCTTGGGCTGTTTGCGTTTCTGATGCTAGTGATACTTGGGTTGTTTGTGCCACTGAGTATAGCGATGTGTATTCTGATTGCCCTGACTATCGCGCTGACCAATGTCGTCCGCATCGTCGGGCCATTCATCGGCGCGACCATCAGCGTGATTTTCATTCTGCTGTCAGAACCCGACCTGATCGCAATCGTCGGGGTCGTGCTAATCGCCGTCGCTATTCAGATACTCGACAACATTATCGTGCTACCACTAATCATGAAAGAACAGGTTGACGTCCATCCGGTCATATCGCTTCTGAGCGTGATCGCCGGCGGCTCGATTGGTGGCATACTCGGCATGATCATCGCGATACCAGTGGCAGGGGCAATCAAGATTCTGTTCCATATCTTCACTGTAGAAAGAAAACGTTTCCAATTGAGCTAGGAGATTAGGCCCCGGCTGGCGGTGCGTCAAAAGTTATAGTAATAATCGCTAATTTTCGTTACGTATGACATATAGCGTTCATCCCAATCGACATAGATGGAAATTTCATCAGGTAGAATTTATAGCGATATTTTATCTGATGCAATTTTGGTAGATCGTACCGGCACTTTAGACTATTTATACGCAAGTCACCGATAAGGATTTCAAGTTTGGTGGCTACAGTTTCGGGCTTGGCAAACTCAATATCCGCAGAACCAATTTTTACGAACGCACTCTTCGGTTTCTCCGGCCTCTGGAACGGCAATAAGCAGACACGGCTATTTATTGCGAAATTGATTATATCGCTATCACGATATATGCTACACCCGTATAAAACGCTGTAAGAGACCATAATGATTCGAAGTTTTTTTATTGTACTGCTGTTACTGGTCGCTACGTCACCGTTGGCTTATGCCCAGACAACAGTAACCTGCCAATCGAGCGCCTCCGATGCTGATGGCGATGGCTACGGTTGGGAAGACGGGCAATCATGTCGCGTTGGAGTCAGTTCCAGCGCTGCGCCAGAGTTTATCAATCAACGCACAGGTCAACCGGTTCCCCTAGAAAGAGCATTCTGGGATGCTCAGGATTTTCTTCAGGAAATAGCTTGCAGTGACTTTTATTTCGATGGCACAGACTATCTGCTCGTTACGAGTGTCTCAGCGCTTCTGTTTGAGAGTCTGCCTATCAATGCGCCGTTTCAAAGTCGTGTACGCATCTCCCCGTCGCCTGGTGCAAATCGTGTTTCCGTACGATGGAGCCTTGAAAACGGTATCTACACTGGACCAACAGCTCTTGGTGAAACGCCCTGGGTAGAAATTTTTAACTTCGAGTTTGCCAGCGGATTCAGCCAGACGGGAATCAGAGCGTGGACGTCAGACTTCGGCTTTACGGCCTGTAGGACAACCAATCCAAATACGGCTTTCAGACCGACCGGCGTGCCCGAAGATGTGTTGGATCCGTTTAATGGCGAATGCATCGATACGCCACCCAGTGGAGATGGATGGGGTTGGGACGGCACGCAAAGCTGTCGGCTTGACGCTGAATTTGCATGCTTCGATAGTCCGCCTGTTGGTGACGGTTGGGGCTGGAACGGTGTTACAAGCTGTAGAATATAGAGACAACCGGCCATTGAAGAAGACTGTTGTGCCCTGTTAAAACAACTATCTGCGCCATCAAAAGCCGGACGCCTACTTTGTCTTAAAGTGACTACGCTCTAAGAAGTCGTTATCCAACTCTCCCGGCTGTTGCACCGTGCCATCTGTCCCGACATATTCGCCAT
Source organism: uncultured Granulosicoccaceae bacterium (assembly GCA_964574535.1). Lineage (GTDB taxonomy): Bacteria > Pseudomonadota > Gammaproteobacteria > Granulosicoccales > Granulosicoccaceae. The sequence goes on from CAZNOB010000289.1 coordinate 2,049, forward strand.
CGGCATTCGTGACACGGAAATACGTCCGGCTAAGATCAAGGATCACCTGCCATCCCGTTGTCGTATCGCGTAAATATTTTGTGTCCCTTTCACTCAATCGATAGGTCTGCAAAGCACCAAAACCGTCAAACTTCGCAAGATCAGCGTAGGTCATCTTGGTGTATTGCCCACCATAGTTGTTAAACCGTTCAGCGCCGCGCCCGGCTGCCTGCTGCATCCGCTCTTCCAACGCTTTCTGGCGCTTCCCTTGTTGGTTGATTGAGCCCTTCTTATTATGTTTGCCCATGATGCCTTTCATCCTTAAAGTAATCTTAGTAAATATCGCTCGCCTCAAGCCCCAACATGAATTAAGTAATCACACCTTTTCATCTGCAGAGACGCGGCTCTTAAATCTGCGAGCGACCACAGAGCTCGACAAAAGAGCAATGTGGTAAGCCGCCGCATAGCGCTCTTGCACTTCGCCATGCTTGATTTGTATAGGCGGGCCAATCATTTGCGAATGATTAGTATACGAACTATAAAAGCTAATTTTCGCGATCAACAGCACAAGATGGTGCGCTAACTCGGTTCACCTGACTACTCTATCCCACCGAATTTACGGAGCTTTCTAACTATTGCAACCGGACAGCGTATTTATCTGGTGAGGTAAGATTACATCAACAGATCCATGATTAGAGCATAGAAGCTCAATATCTTGGGTGTCTCGATAGGAACTGGATTCCATCTGATCAACGTTTTCAGCACTAATAAGATCCTTAAATTTTTCTGTTTCAGTGGGCTGTGCGGGAAGCTCGTCAGCAATCTTTTCACAGTGACAATCGCCGGAGCAATGCAGAAAAATAAAGCATAGCAAGGCTTGCGTCGAATTTTTTCCAGCGCCGCTATGACCACTACACTTCGAGTCGTGTTTACGAAATATCAAACAGCTGACTAGTTCACATCAACCAGTAAACGAATTTAGCAATTGCCTATTTAAGATTATTCTTTGTAATTGATCCACCATAATTGCATCTCTCCTGCACTATTTGAACCGTTACTAGTTAATTGTGACATTCCACTACTGAATTAGAAGTTATTTGGAATATAAGCCCGTGCACAATTGATTTTCACGAATACATAGGCTAGCCTTAAAAAAAATAAAAAGCACAGCCTCAGATCATGTCCCTTCGTTTTCCTATATCCTTTATCAGGGTTAGTTATTTATTCCTGATTTATTCTTTCTTCTTTTATCCGCTTCAGTTGTTTGCATCAGATGCGCTCAACCAACAGGGCGTCGATGCTTATCAAAAAGAGCAATTTAGTGTTGCGCGAGAGAAATTCCGTTTAGCTTGCAATGCCGGAACATACCTTAGTTGCTCTCACTTTTCTGACATGCTTTATCGGGGCTTGGGGGGTGAAAAAAACCTTCCGAAAGCTCGAGAGATGAGTGAACAAGCATGCGATGCGAACATGCATTACGGATGTGCATTATTGGCCCACATGACGCGCTACGGTCAAGGAGGCTCTCAAGATCAAACAGCCTCTTTTAACTTGTATGTTAAGTCCTGTCACATTGGTAACGCATCTGCTTGTCAACGGGCTGCCTATATGGCACACGTAGGTGAGGGTAAATCTGTAGATAAGTCTCATGCTTTGAACCTTTACAAATTTGCCTGTCTCGGGGGAGACGCTAATGGATGTGAATCGCTCGCGCAATATTTTATTAGTGGTGATGGTGTTAAGAAAAATGAAGAAAAGGCTCGCATATATCTGGATCAAGGGTGTGCGTATGGTTCTGCACGTAGTTGCTTTAATTTTGGCGCGTACAATGAATTGGGCACAGGCGGCATAACAGATGATATTGTCGCAAGAAATGCATTCAAAAAATCGTGTGATTTAGGTGACACCGACGGATGCGCACAATATGCAAGATATTTACGTGATGGCAAAGGTGGAGAGCAGGATTTATCCACTGCAGAAACAATGTATAAGACATTGTGTGAGTCAAATGAGCAAAAATATTGTATGGAGTTTGCTGAAGCGCTGGACGACAACCGGCGAAATAATCAAGTAGACAATGAGCAAGTTCTAGCGCTGTTTAAGCAATTGTGTACTGAAGGTACAACCAGAGCCTGTTCAAACGGACTGGTGTCTCGACTGTACAGATTGCCAGAAAATGGTAGCTCATTGAGCAAAGTACGGCAACATCACTTTGATAATGAGCTCTTTTCCTCAATCATGGGAGTTAAACAAAAAGAGTGGAGTAATGAATCTGAGTATGCAAGCTTGCTACAGACAGTAGATAAGTTATTTAACGATATATTTACTCGTAATACATTCACTTCGTTGGAAAAAGTTGTGCCTGCTGATCTTTCGAAACCTGTGCATGGCGTTGTATGTAGTAATTTTACGAGTGTTGGTCGTACCGAGATTTACCAATTAAGTGTTGAGAAAGCCGACGCATTGAAGTTAGAAAGTAATTTGATAGATCTTCAGCGTAGTGTCATTAAAGATCAACAAGCAGAGCTTAACAATCAGGCGAGCGTTCTGGACAGACAGGCCAGAGCGCTTCAAGCGTTAAAACAGTCGCGCGGATGGAATGTTGTAGCCAACATTAGCCTGGTAGAATCAGATTTGACTTTGCGAAATCTTAAGAACAAGTACTCGAGTCTAAACGCGATAAAAGAAGATTTGCGGCATCGTCGAAACGTCACTAAAGCCGCCATAGCTAAAATTGAATCCCGTGTCAAACAGATTTCGGACCAATTGGAGCAACCTTGTGTCGTCACTGAGTATCACTGGATAAATAGTGCACAACAAAAAATAATTATTACCGCTCTGGAGCAAGAACATAAATCAATCATTGCCAGTGTTGAAATTCCAGATCTGAATTTCACATTGCCAAAGCTCTATCGACAACTGCGGGACCCTGAAACGCTGAAAATTATCCAGTCGATTGACTCTTTTAAAAGTTTGCTTACATACTCCAGTTACAGTAACTAGCATGAATATTATCGGTATTATAAAATTTCTCCTCGCGACTGTAATTTACTTGAGAAATCGCTCTCTAATTTGCAGCTCTATAGTTGTCTTTTCAGTTTTATTATCAGCGTGTCTTGAGTCTGATAAGCCCCTGATCGAAGCGAAAGATGGCACGCGCTGGTTCGATCAGAATGAACTTTATGCTATGGAATTGAACTCTTCGTTTGTTCCCAGTAAGAATTCTTATGCTTTGCGTCCCAAAGTTACGCAATACCTGTATACCAATCAATCGTGGCACATGCATAGAGGCCGCTTTAGTCACAGCGATAAATCATACAAATTCGAGTTAAACGGGTCATCGGAATTCATATTTCGCTCCTTACCAAACACTGAAAAAAATACAGTGTTAGTACAAAGGAAAACCAAGTTGATTAACTATGGGTTTGCTAAAAAACTTGAACAACAAGTGCCAGGCCTGCCAGCGATTTATGCCAAAACGTTCGACTACATTTTGGTTTCAAGCCCCATAAATCCTTTAAGAGAAGAAGTTGCCAAATTAAGGGATTCAGGCGTTTCTATAGTCAGCAAATCGAAATCCGGTGCAACGGACAGACAGGAATCCTACTCTATAGATTCTAAAGACT
>CAZNOB010000290.1:0-5631 GCA_964574535.1 uncultured Granulosicoccaceae bacterium
TTTGAATTACTCAAAGTCGCTTAACAAAGTGTCCGGATGTCGCGGGTAGGATCATCTTATCGAGACACCCAATCCAGCAGAACCATCAATCTAATTTCTATACCGGAAAATCGTTCTTATAGGATTCTGTAAACATGGGTGTCTCAATAAAACCGATGTAAATTAAGTACTGTAATCCTTGAGATATAGTATGATAATAATCATTGCGATGTAGAATGCTATATCTTTTACTTTACTTTTTTTTCGCTTAATTTTAACTTCTCGAATATCATATTTTTTAGATATATATTCCTCGAGCTTTGAACTATTACTGAAATCTGGAAATTCATGGGAAACATCAATTCTATACTTCTTACACTCAGTACAAAGAACCAATGTTCTCTGTAGAAACTCCACACTTGCAGCCGCACCATATCCTTTCATCGCGTCACGAAGCTCGATGGAAACATCCTTTATCTCTTGCCAAGTATGAAATATATCTTTGCTACCAATTTTAAGTGTAATTCCTGCGTCTGAAAGCACGACTTTTTTTATAGAGTTAAACTTAAGTGTATTTGGAAAATGCCCCCTTTCTTTCAAGCTCATTCTTATAAATTCCATAAGACTAGCAACCGCATCCTTTGTCTCTTAGGTTAGGGCTAGTAGCCGTACCGACTCCACCAGCGACAGCTGAGAACGCAGCTTCTTGTCCAACCAATTGATGAGAGTTAGGCCCAAAATTTGTAAGATTTCTGGGCTTAAATAGAGATGGAGGAGCTCCTCGGCCTCGAGGAAATACCTTACGAGCAACGGGGCCAGCAGCTGCTCCTATTGCTGCTGCTTTAACAAATGAACCCGCGGAAAAATCACCAGTAAGAGCCTGTTCGATTGCTGTTCCGACAGCACTACCAGCTGCTCCAGCTGTCCTTACGTCCTTGACTAGAGCAAAAGCCCCAATACCTGCAAGAGAGCCTCCAGCCCCGGAAGCAAAACCTCGCGCAAAAGCCCCGATAATACTAGATACATTACTGTCGCAATTTAGAGACTCCTCGAATTCTTCAATAACACCATTGACAAGACCACTTACGAGAGGTATCAAAACGATCAAAGGTAATTCGCCAGTTGGATCGATATACTTTAGCCCGTTTTGGTTTGCATAACCATACGTACTTATTCCACCATTCAACCCAATCGGGTCGCTCTCCAAATAACGCCCTGTATTAGGGTCGTACGTTCTGAAATAGTTGTAATGAAGCCCCGTTTCCTGATCAAAATACTGTCCCGGAAAACGGATATTCTGTTCAATCAGATTGACCGTTTCTGTACACGCTCCAAACGGATCATAATTACCCTGCCACACCACTTGCTGGTTGTTATCAGTGACTACCTGAGGCGTCCCCAACTGATCATTGTGGAAGTAGAAAGTTTCAGCCTTAGCCTGCGTTGCTGGAAAAGTAACGAGCAGCAACCCAATACACCAGGTACACATGATCAATGTTTTAGATTTAGAGATCGAACCTGCTGAAGTTAAGAATCTCATTGCCCACCTCCAGTGAAGCACTGTACATCGAAGTCGGTGACTGCAAATCCGCTGCCACTGCCCTGTATCGTAAATCGCAATACGTCTCCACCGTTAAGTGGCGGTACAAACCCTGAGGGCTCAATCGCATAACCTCCATCTGGTGCCACATTCCCGAACGATATACCTCCGCCGTATCCCTGCATCCAGCTATTCGTCAGCGTACCACTACCTGTGTAGTTAAACTCAATCAAGTAATCTGACACCGGACCACTTCCCGGTAACGCACACTCAAACGTCGCATTAAATCCACTACCCCAGTCATTCACACTTGTTGAGCTCCCCGGCGCACTTACCACATCTCCCCCGCTGTCCGATGCTGGTTCTTCCAGTACGACTACCTCATCCAAAGGCGTGAACGCAATATTGAATTCCCCAACCTCATAACCTGCACCTGAGCCCGATACCGTAAATGTGATCGTATCTCCTGCTGTGAGGGTTGGCGTAAACCCGACTCCCGCATTGGTAATCACATACTCGCCATCTACAACCCCTGTCTCCACACCGCCGTTATAGCCGCTCATGCAGGCATTGTTTATCTGTGCCTCTCCTGTGTATCCCAGCACTATTTCCCACTCATTCAACTGACCGTTCTGTGTATCTTCTACTTGTATCTCGTACACAAAGGTCGCATTAAAACCGGTTCCCCAGTCATTCGTTGTGCCCTCTGTAACATTCGGATCATTACCGGTGGGTGTGGTCGAATTGCTGGCGTCTGTGTCAGCAGGGCCTTCCACTCAAGCATCTTATCGAGACACCCAATCCAGCGAAAACTATCAAACTAATTTCTATACCGGCAAATCGTTCTCATAGGATTCTGTAAACTTGGGTGTCTCAATAAAACCTTGCCGATCTCATGTGAAATTACTCTGAATCTCTCATCTTTAACATGAGTGTCCGGTTAGTGTTGGTGTCCGGTTAGTGCTTTATATTTGTTGATTACGCCTATTGCTTTTTCATTCCAGCCAATGCTTGCTCGAGTTGTTGTACTGGTAATTGCAATGGCCATACGCCCAGGAACACTTCAGACGAGAGGTTGCCTTCACCTTCGATAACTGCAAACCGTTTGATTGTAAACAGGCTTATCGACTGCACCACCTCAAAGGACTTGCCGGAAAATCGAACTGTGTTCTGGCTCAACGTGAAACATACGAGCAGGAGCACCGTCGCCAGAACGGACCAAATCGAAGGTGCGTACACCAACCACAGGATCGCAAGCCCGAATGCCGCTGCACAGGACATTCGCACGCCACGATTCAGCATCACTACTCGTTCTACACTATCGCTGCCTCCAGCGATGAAAAAACGATTTTCCGAAAGGATCAATAAGGCTATGACGGATGTCATAATCAGTAACGAAATAGTGAGTCTCATCAGCGCCTCTTAGTATTTGAATCCTATCCCGGTGATATTGGTTTCGTTCTTGTTCGATCCAGCTCGGACTTCAAACAAACCGTTCACCATCATCATAGCCGAATCACTTCCATCGAAGAAAATCGCATTGTCTATCTTAAGTGCCTCAAGATGGTTGCGCAGATCATCGAGAGGGCGTTTGACGACGCTGTCGGGCTGCACAACAATCACCAGCATACTCTCTTTGCTGGAATGTGCCACGATCACCTTGCCGACTGTCCCATCCTTCTGGCTCAAGCTTCTGTATGTCAGGTTGCCTCGGTAAGTCAGGTGCTTATCGTAGGGGGGCCCAGGTTCCCCACTAACGGGTGCGCCGTTAGGTGCACTTGGGTCGTAATGGTTTTTGCCGGCATAGGGTCGCCCATTGACTATAATGGGGCCACCGCCACCTACTGCAGACGTAGTGTTCATCGGTGCCGCACCAAATCCAAACGAGTATGAGGGGCACGCTTTGTCCCGATACGCAATGTAGAACATCTGCTTCGCGCTCACTCCCGCCAGTGTTTTTCCACGCATCATACTGCGCCCCTGCGGGGTGGTTGCCCCTGCCGGAACTGGGTCACTGCCCAAAAGCGCATCCATCAGGCCGCTCTTTGAAACATCATATAGCTGAGCGTTTATGATTACACTGTAGGACTTGGAACCATAGGCGTTTCGTACAGTAGTTTCCCATAATTCTTCCCCGGTGCGTACTATAGGGACCATTTTGGCGGTATCACGTAAAGTTACAAACCGCACACCACCACTGGTTTTGAACTTGCCGATATTTGCACCAGAGGTGGCGACCTTGACCCTGCTCCAGAAATCCGGATCGTTAAAATCGAGAGTGGAAAAACTCATATTCGTCCCTGCGCTGCTTCTCGTCACTTCATTGATTAGCCTACAGCCGAAGGTTAACCGACGTTTGTCCAATCTGCCAGCAATGAAGCAGAAGACAGACATGAATAAAGGCGAAATGTGATGCCCTTCAAGTCATTGCTTACCGCAGTTTAGCGGGTCAACGAACTTAATCTCATTGTCTATATCCCACGCTGATTCAATCCAATTTTTTGACAATACTTCGTTTCTTTCATAACCATATACTCCATCTTTAAAACAATCAGCCAAGAATAAACAAGCACTATTTTGCCCTGCATTGGCAGCAGTCTCGACTAAAACAAGGCCAAATTCCTGATTTTGAATTCCACCTTCACCATTAATGAGCATCGTAGCGGCATTCCATATCGATTCTACAAATCCTGATTCTACTGCAAGAAGAAACCAATATAATGCGGCACTAAGATTTTTATCTCCACCAAGCTGAGCTAGTTTTGCTCCAAGTCTATTTTGCGCATAGGGGTAGACTCCATACGCGAGTACAATTAATTCCGAATCCGGAGCCGTCATTATCTCACCCTGAAGCATCCTATCGAGACACCCAATCCAACGAAAACTATCAAACTAATTTCTATACCGGCAAATCGTTCTCATAGGATTCTGTAAACATGGGTGTCTCAATAAAACCCGTTGTAAGATTCAATTCACTCTCAACATTTGACCCCTCATCCTATATTTTCAACCAACTTTTTTGAATCTTACAAAACTAACCTGACCCCTCATTCGCCCGCATCTGGTGCCACATCCCCAAACGATATACCTCCGCCGTATCCCTGCATCCAGCTATTCGTCAGCGTACCACTGCCTGCACGAACATTGGGGGTCAGGTCTTGCAAACCCACATTTTAGTTGTCATTGGAAGTAGATTTTGAAGTGTTGTTTTGCTGCCCTTTAAATTGAGTGTTTTTTGCGTTAATAATGTAAGTGTATTGAAGTAGTCCGGATGTAAGAAGTATTTAGTAATAGTAGAGCTGGCTCTTAATGTGGCGCATGATCTGATCTAAATTCCCCAGCGGAGTCTCGATCAGCAAATGATAATGATTGCCCATTAGGCAATACGCATGGAATCTCGCCTCATACCTCTCGTGCGATTCTTCCAGGGTTTTGAGAAACGCTTTATAGTACGCTTCTCCATGATAGATCCACCTTCTACCACGCCCTCTGTTCATCACATGGTAAAACGCATTTTCGTATTGTACTCGGGCGGCTCTCGGCACTTACTTCTACTGCTTACTACATCCCCTAACAACGTATCACACCATGTTCTTTCAACCAACTTTTTTGAATCTTACAAAACTAACCTGACCCCTCATTCGCCCACTTGGGTCAACTCTGGATCAGGGCGCAACGCGTAGCGTGTGTTCACAATGATTGCAGCAGCGCTGGCAAATACGCGATCGTTTGCGGCGTCAGGTTGTTGACCGTCATTCCATTGGGCAGCTCAATGGACAGCGCGGCAGAATGACCCGCAGCGACGTTTGATACTGCTAACTGTGTAAAACCGCCGGTAATGGTGGCGGCAGTCGCATTGGACTCGCCGCATCTTGCACACCAGTAGATCATCTGGTGATACACGAGATCATGCTGCTGACAATAGTGGCGCTTGGAAAGACCACTGTCGCGCCAGCCATTGACATGCTGATGCCAGAACTGCTCACGGCGGGTAGTCCGGGTGGAATCATCTGGGGTATTCATCGGTAATGTAGCTCCAGGTTGAACGGAGCTATATAGTCACCGGTGACCAGTCACCAAATCTATAACGCTATATTTGTTGGCGCTTACGA
>CAZNOB010000291.1:0-5628 GCA_964574535.1 uncultured Granulosicoccaceae bacterium
TAGTGCTGGCAGCGCCAACCTGTTTGTGGCTCATGTAATTTTTAGTTCCGTGGAAAGGGTTAAGCGGGCAGGCGAAAACACTGCAAGACGCTTGATTATATCACTTCAGCGTTGCATTCAGTTGGTCAGATGCAGAAGTTTTTAGTTCAACTGCGGGGCCGCAAAAACAGGGTTGAGGAGACCTTCAAAATACACTCGATGCGACGTCTCGCGTATCTGAACCTGTCTTGTAGATCTCAAAAAGCGTTTTGCAGAGTGATTCACTACCGCCGGAATAGGTCGTGACGTGTCGAAGGGCTGCGCGGCGGCCAACTTCAACTGCTGAAAAACAGATAACAAAGGCATTTAATCATGACTGTTGTAGTGCGGATTGCTTATGTCAGAAGAGTTCATTATTGAATCAGTTGTCGATGGGTGAATTAGTCTGGAAAAATGCGGATGTCCTGTATTGATAGCTAAACACGGGTCTCAACGCGTATGATCGCTACCAACCCAGATTATTCACGAAATCAACGGCATCTCACCCGATCTTTGATTCCACAGAAAATTTGTTCTTTTGCAGATATAAAACAAACGATTCGACGAAAGAAGAAAAGTCACTGTTGAAGATTTCTCTGCGCGATATGCTCGTCATTTCATGAATAATCCGCGCTAATATTTCGCCATAATCGAGCGATAGCATGAACACAGCACTGGAACAAACTATTACCATACTCGAAAAGCTTGTTGGCTTCGAGAGTCTGTCCGGAAAACCGACTCACGACATCATCGAGTATATTGAATCTTATCTCAGGGACCTGGGAATAGATTGCGCACTCAGCTTCGACAGCACCGGGGAAAAAGCCAATTTGTTTGCGACAATCGGCCCGGAAACAGATGGCGGTGTGGTACTGAACGGCCATACCGATGTGGTACCAGTGACAGGTCAAAATTGGGCGACTGACCCATTTACACTGACACGTCTGGATAACAGGCTATACGGACGCGGATCAGTAGACATGAAGGGATTTCTGGCCTGTGTACTGGCTTCTGTACCGCACTGGCAGAGCACAAGTCTAAACAAGCCGATCCATATTGCTTTTACCTTCGATGAAGAAATTGGTGGCTTCGGTATGCCGGTGCTACTGAACAGTCTGCCGGACATGCCATTTAAGCCAGGCGTTGTCATTGTGGGTGAACCTACCGAAATGCAAATTATCACCGGGCACAAAGGCGGTTATGAAATGCGCACTGAAATCACCGGTCATGAAGTCCATTCGTGTGACCCGACTCAGGGGGTCAGTGCTATTTCTGTTGCTGTGGCTTTGATCAATAAAATAGAAAACATTGCCAGTGAACTTAAATGCAATCCTTACCCTGATTCTGCTTTCAAACCGCCCTACAGTACGTTTAATATCGGTACGATAGAAGGTGGCATGGCTCGCAATGCAACGGCAGGATACTGTGCATTTAACTGGGAGTTTAGGCCCATGCCTGGTGAAAACGGAGATAAAACTATCAAGGAGATCGAAGCCTATGCCATAAATGAGCTGCTACCTGAAATGCAAAAGATCAGCTCAGACACTGACATCAAAATAATTACCGAAGCGCCAGTGCCACCACTGGACGACAGCAACGCAGACAACGCAGCTGCATTGATCAGCCAGGTTACGGGTCTCAATAGTCGTGGCGTGGTGTCATTCGGAAGCGATGCAGGTTACTTCAGTGATGCGGGTTATTCTACAGTGTTGTTTGGACCGGGCAGTATCAGCCGAGCACATAAGCCGAATGAGTATATTGAAGAAAGTGAACTTGCCATGGGGCTTAATTTCATGCGAAAACTTGCAGAACATATGAGTCGTTAGCGCGGATTATTCATGATAATGGAGAGCATCTCGTGCAGAGATTTGTTCTTGCGTCAAATACTTATAGAATTTTGTAAAATGCTGTTGATTTCGCAAATTATCCGGGCTGGAGGTTCGCTCTATTTTGAGAACACAAAAGCTAAACTCGCTGGTCGTTTCATGAATAATGCTGGTTAGGCGCTTGTTCTTTTCAGGCGATAGCCTTTGCCATAAACACTTTCTATTCGCCAAACGGTTGAATGTAACCCGAGCTTTTTACGCAGACTGCTAATATGAACATCTATCGTGCGAGTTTTAACTTCAGTAGAGGTGTTCCAAACATTTTCAAGCAACCTGTCTCTCGACGTCACTCCTCCCTGACAGGCAAAAAGATACAGCGCGAGCCTGTACTCGATTGAGGTTAATGGTAGTAAACAGCTGTCTTTGTAAACACTGCGTGCGCGCACATCAAAATGGTAAGGGTGATATGCAATGTTGCTTACGCTATTGCAACTGCTTAAATTCCCAGAACCAGGAGTGGGACTATGATCTTTCAATTCCGTTTCATACATAAAACACCAACTACTTCCTAAGGGCTAATCCAAGACCTATGTAATACTAGTTTTCCTTTGCCACCGTTATGTTAACCAATTAGAGGAAGATCACGCAATCATTTAATACAGTATCACCAACTCAGGTTCCAATCAGACTCTGGCTGCTCTTTCGTCGTCTGTACTCAGTATTCGTGCGCTGTAATCCGTACCACCATTCCTGGCGCGTCGCCCCACTTTCTCGATCACTCTCAAAACTGATTAAACGCGGTTGGAACAAGAACAAAGGAATATGCATAAACGCTTTGGGTTTGTTATCTGTTTATTTATATCGACCAGACAAGTAGCGTCATTTGTGGATAAATCGGTTCAACAGGCGATTGATTAAACGACCATCAATAAACAATAGTCCGATTCCTATAATGAGTGCTCCCAGTATTTCCTTTATTTGGATAGACTCATTCAAAAACAGATTGCCCAGAATCAACGCAGTTACAGGTATCAACAAAGTCACCAGCATCACATTGCTCGGTCCGGCACTCACTAGAATTTTGAAGAATACAATGTAGGCAAACGCGGTTCCGAAGACAGCAAGTGCTATCAACGCCCACACGGTTCGCAGACCAGGTGCATCAAGCGTCCAGGGTTGGTCTATCACTGACACCACTACCACCATAATCAAGGTGGAGCATAACAACTGGCAGGTTGCTGATTTCACCGGTGCTACACCAGCAAGAAATTTACGGCCCCATAGCGCTGCAAAACCATAGCTCACTGCTGCCCCCAGACATAAGATGATGCCGAGCGTCTGACCTGCATCGACAGGACCGTCTATCCCCCGCAGCACTGCTACACCTACCACTCCTAAAAGCACACCTACAACCCGATTAACTGTCAATTGTTCTTGCCTGAAACCAGCCATTACCAGCACTGTACAAAGCGGAGTCATGGCGTTAATTATTGATGACAGCCCGACAGAAATGGTGGTTTGCCCGAAGAATATCAGGCCGAATGGAATCACATTGTTCAGCAACCCCATTCCAAAAAAAGGCAACCACTCAGTAGCCGACCGGGGCATACTATGGCAGGCATACCAGAACAGCGGCAACAGCACGAGGGCCGCCAGGCTAACGCGGGCCAGTACAACGGTTAGCGGTGGCAATTCCCTGACGGCGACACCCGCAAAAAAATATGCTCCTCCCCACAGGATAGATAGTAAGACCAACAGGCCCCAATCCTGACTATCCATCGTTCTTGCAGTATTCAATACTCACCCCAAAGCCACTACTGGTATATCTGCCAGCATAACGTTTTTCATTTAAAACAAGCTAGTGCTCATCCAGAAACAAGCACTACTGCGAACGCCCACTGACGGTGCGACAAAGGTGATAGTAATTTTCAATCAAATTCGGGACAACTGATCCGATATGCGCCTCAGATGATCGTACCCTCATTAAATTGGCAATGGCCCCGCCATGGATTGTTCTGGCTACGCAGGCTTCTACCGCGCAAACTCCTGGTTCTCACAGTAAGTGCAAATTAACCTAAATAGCCAAAACCTCGCGGGGAAACTCAGTCAAACAAACGGCATCACTCTCGCGCACATGAATCGTTTCGCTCAACTCCATGCCCCAGCCATCCATCCACATACCGAGGATAATATGCACTACTGCATTTTCAGGTAACACGTTGTGATCATCAGGGCGAAAGCTTATGGTATGTTCGCCCCAGTCAGGTGAATATCCCACACCAATAGAGTAGCCAATGCGGCTTTTTTTCTCTAATCCATAGTGATTGAGCACTGCTTGCCAGGCGGCGTGCACATCGCAACACAAAGCACCCGCTTTCATACTGCCAAGCACGGCATCCATGCCTTCGCCCACCGCTTGCGCTGTGGTGAGTAATTTCTCCGGAGGCTTCCCCAGATGGACTGTTCGCGCGAGTCCTGCGTTATATCGCTTACGACAACCACCCAATTCAAAAGCTACAGTCTGATCTTTTTCGAACATGGTGTCTGTCCACATGGGGTGTGCGGTAGAGGCCGCCTCGCCTGCCAACACCAGCGGATGCAACGCCGTCATGTCTCCGCCATATTCAGGCGTACCACGAATCTGCGCTGCCAGTACATCAGCCATCAGATCATTCTGTCTGACACCGGGTTGAACACCATCATAGGCAGTTTGCATGGTGAGACCGGCAATGGCGGCAGCCTGCCTTAGCATTTCAATTTCTGCAGGGCTTTTAATCAGACGCACCCAATTGACCAGCAACCCGCAATCACACCACTCACTTTTTGAAAGCCTGGTTTTGAGGTATTCAACTGCCGCCGGAGTAAAATAATAGACATCACTTTCATAACCAATACGTTGACCGTCGTAGCCCTGGCTTTCCATCCATTGCCCCATATATTCAGCGGGATGACTTAGCTTTTGCTGAACATAGGTTTCTGGAAATGGGACGACCTGATCGTTGGTCAAATATGTTGTGAAAGATGCGGCACCGGCGTCCATTTCACGCCCCAACCAGGTAGGCCCTGTATCAAGACCGACTACCATTATTTGTGGTGTATAGAAGGACCATGCATCGTAGCCTGTTAACCAGTTAATATTGGAAGGGTCTCCAATCACCAGTACGTCCAGCGCATTTTTCTGCATGGACATACGGACCCGATGCAGACGGTCAGTATATTCTTCGACTGGGAATGCAGCTGCCATTATTAGTTAACTCCGGAATGAAGGAAGTACGTCGGCGCAAATCACAATTTAATACAGGGGTATCCCACCGTAGTATATTACCGGAATTGCAGTAGCACTTTTACTTTGCAGCGACAGCATCATAAGGCAATTCATCTGGCCCCAGACCAATGTTGTCCGGCTGTATGTACTCTTTGAACCTTTTCGCTTTGATAGTCGCCTGTCCTTGCATCTCTGCCTTACAAACGCGATGCATTCCGTCCATCACGCGCCCTTCATAACATAGAATAATCGGGTAATCCAAATTGGCGTTATTAATCAGTACAGCGTGTTCAAGGATATTTCGGCAACTGGGCCTGGCATCCCCGAGGTCATACCAGAAGCCTTCATCAAGCTCCTGAATATCACTGATCGGCACATCAATGACGGGCAGGTCACGAGATAGTCTGATCAAACGGAAAACATCCCAGGACAACAATCCCTCCGGGGAATCTCTAAAGTGATATTGCTGCCTCATTTGGAACTTACTCTTTACCCTGGTGTTGCATAAAATTCCGGCCC
>CAZNOB010000292.1:0-5606 GCA_964574535.1 uncultured Granulosicoccaceae bacterium
AACCACCAAATTTGTCGGAAAATATTTCATGCTTATCGATAATCTGCAGTATGCCAACTGGTCTGAAAAGATATTCATACAGATGGTTGAGGGTAAAGTTGATGCCGTCCATGTGACGATTGCCTATCACGAAAATTTCCGCGAAACTGTTTTGAATATCGAACAGTGGAATAGATGGTTTGAGCAATATCCGGATCTGATATTCCAGGGCAAGTTTGCATCCGATGTTGATCGTGCCCGTGAAAGCGGACGCACAGCGATATTTTTCGGTTTGCAAAACCCCAGTCCTATTGAAGACGATATCGGGCTGGTTGAAATTCTGCACACACTTGGCGTGCGGTTTATGCAACTGACTTATAACAATCAGTCTCTGTTAGCGACTGGATGTTATGAAGACGAAGACGCTGGCATCACACGCATGGGTAAGCAGGTCATCAAAGAAATGAATCGTGTTGGTCTGGTGGTCGATATGAGTCACTCTGCGGACCGATCCACCATTGATGCTGCTGAATACTCCAGCAGGCCGATTGCTATTACGCACGCCAATCCCTATCAATGGTCACCAGCCCGGCGCAATAAAAAAGATGATGTAATAAAGGCGGTGACCAGTAACGGTGGAATGCTGGGGTTTTCGCTGTATCCGCATCATTTGAAAGACAAGTCGGATTGTAGTGTGCAGAGTTTCTGCGAAATGATTGCACAAACCGCTGAGCAGTTTGGTATTGAACACCTGGGTATTGGCTCTGATCTATGTCAGGACCAACCGGATTCAGTGGTGGAATGGATGCGAGTTGGCCGATGGACTAAAGAAATCGACTACGGCGAAGGATCAGCCGATGCTGCTGGATTTCCGCCAATGCCTCCCTGGTTTAAAGATAATCGGGACTTTGGCAATATTGCATCTGGTTTGAAAGCGGTGGGAATGAACACAAATGAAATTGCCGACATCATGGGTGGTAACTGGTATCGTTTCTATAGCGAAAACTTTGTTCCAGCATCCTGATTTTTCCGTAGTATCGCCTGTCGCGCCGAAAACCATCGAGAGAACATTATGTCAATGACTGAAGAAAGATTCAGCAAGCTCCGTGAGAGCATGGGCACGGCCGGTGTAGAGTTCCTTGCGTTAGGGCCGGGTGCGCATATGCAGTGGCTGCTGGGCTTTCACCCGCATGCAGATGAACGCCCTTGTCTACTGGGCGTGAGTCAGACCTCAGCGGCCTGGTTAATGCCGGCACTCAATGCTGAGGGTACTCGTGTTAGCACTGATTTGCCGTTCCATGAATGGAGTGATGCAGAAGGACCGGACAAAGCCTTTGCCAATCTTCTGGATGATTTGAAAGTCACTCAGTCGAACAGCATCGCACTCGACGAGACCATGCGCGCCGACTTTGCCGCATTAGTGCAGGATGCATTGCCAGCCGCGAAACGACAATTCACCGCGTCGACAATCGGCGCACTGCGCATGCGCAAGGACGAAAATGAATTTCAGTGCCTGAAGCAAAATGCAGGTATTGCAGATAGTGCCATGCAGGCGGGCTGGGCGGTGATGAAATCAGGAATGACCGAGCTGGAAGTAGCTGATGTCATACGCGCTGAATTCAACAGGCTTGGGGCAAAACCGCTTTTTAGCATTGTCGGGGCTGGTGGCAATGGCGCGTTTCCACACCATGCAACAGGCGATAGTCGCCTTAATGACGGTGAGGCAGTGGTGATGGATATTGGCGGTGGACTGGGAGGCTATTCCAGTGATATCACTCGCATGGCAGTAATGGGAATTTTGCCTGACGGCTATGCCGAAGTGCACGAAATTGTCGAGGCCGCTGTGCAGGCTGCGATGGCCGCGGCACGCCCGGGTGTAAAAGCGCACGAAGTCGATGATGCAGCCCGTGGTGTGATCACCGAGGCCGGTTATGGTGAATATTTTGTGCATCGCACCGGGCACGGTATGGGAGTAGAAATTCACGAGCAACCCTATCTGACGTCTGTTTCCGACACGGTCCTGGAAGCTGGAATGGTCTTTTCAATTGAGCCGGGTATTTATCTGCCCGGCCGATTCGGGATTCGATTGGAAGACATTGTGATCCTGCGCGAAGATGGGCCGGAAATATTTTCTGAACTGCCGCGTGATCTGACAGTCATCTAGTGGGCTGCCTGGAAAGTTCAATATCGCTTTTTTTCGTGGCAGTCGCCATAGCGGCGTTAGAATAGTTCGACGCAGGCCTGCTATGCCTGCATTTTTCTGCCTCGCTACGACGGCTGTCACTGTGAAAAATTTGTTACTGAACTTCCCGCACAGCCCACTGGCAAGCAATTAAAGCGTAACTGAGTCAGGTCACAGATTGCGTTGTTTGGCCGATAAGCTGTGGGATATTCGCTTTTGCTGCTCAATGCGGCATGGCGCGTGGTCGCCATAGTATAAAAGGCCTGGCTGTAATCTCGCTTTTACAGCGTATCAGGCGATAAACCTAATAAAATCAAGGCTTGCAATGAAACAGCAGATTTCAGCGTTACTGTTACTGACAGCACTATTGTCTGGCACGTCTACGCTTTCCGCGCAAACCGTGACGGGCCTGACTGCCACGCATCGCAGCGGGCAAACCTTTTTAGTGTGGGATGAACCCAGCAGTTCTGCCGGTTACCATGTCTATCGTTCCAGTCAGCCAATTACTGCGGCGAATCTGTCTTCTGCGACCAGGCTCACCGGTCGATGGGGCGCGCTGGGTCCGGATACATCAGTGAACAAACAGCGGGCAGACTATGTTCCGGAACACTTTGTGATCAGCGATCTGGCTGCTCCATTGAGTGACAATCAGGGGCTGTTTGTTTACACCACGCAAGAAAATGATAGTGCTACTGCATACTATGCGGTGACCACGGTGCTGAATGGCAAAGAGGATAAGTCGTTAGCAGGTGGCGCGAACACAACCGTCCAGCCCAGTGCTGAATTCATGACCACACCAAAGCCGGTGCTCACCTTGTCAAAAAATGAAGGCAAGGGGCGTTTGTATACGCAGTACATGGACTATGCGAACTGGAACCCGACCCTCAAAGGGTATGCGTTTAACTATGCTGTCGCAGTACCCGGTAACTATAACCCTAAAAAATCCTACCCGTTGCAGTTGCAGTTACACGCGCACAGCGAAGTACCAAAGTTTGAACCGGAATCTGAATATAACTGGCAGATCATCCAGATATTCCCCGCTGATTTGGGTGAGTATCAGGGATCAACCCATACCTGGTGGTATGGTCACGCGCGCGATCATAACTATCTGACTGATGGTTCGAAACCCACACAAGGCACGATAGAAAATTACACCGAACAGCGAGTGATTCAGGCGATCGCTGATGTTGTCGCCAACCCGGATTTTAACGTGGACATTGATCTGATTCATGCCTATGGACATTCGATGGGCGCTTCGGGTTCTGTCAGTCTTGCACTGCGCTACCCTTCGGTACTTGCCGGCGTGTACGCCAGTGAGCCAATGACTAACTATGCGACCAGCCCGACGTTTCAGGAAGAGTTTGTAAAGCTGTGGGGCAGTCAATCGGCAAACCTGCCTGTGGTGAACAATGGTCGCTATGCGCAGGCCATCAGAAAGGATAAACAGGGCGTATGGGACTGGATGAACCACCAGTTGCAGGTGCAGCGTCGGCGTGCGTTTGATTTTGCTTACCTGAATATCGATTTCGGTAAGGACGACACCATCATCGACTGGGCCACACAAGGCAAGCCCATGATTCAGGCCCTGACTGCTGCGAAAGCCGGTTTTTCAATGATGGCACTTGATAATGTCGGGCATAACTGGCTGGGCTTTGCGTCAATCAATCCAAACCAGTTCGGATTGGGTATGGACGATATGGCACCGTGGCGGTATCCCAACTCGCAGAGTTTTGTCTCACTGCAAAACGCCAGTGGCAGTGGCTCCGTCACACCCGGACCGACGGGTAATGATAGCTATAACACCAACCTTGAATGGTCCACGCCACACAACAGTTTCGATAAAGACATTGTCGACAACGAAAATCGATTTGAAGTGTCACTGCGTTCGCTGGAGGGCGATCAGAGTGTGTCCGTCACTCCGCGTAATACGAAGGAGTTTCGTTTAAAGCCCGGTCAGAGTTGCGCGTGGGTAGCCAGCAGCAGCCGAGGTAAGAAAAAACTGGCAGAAGGGTACGCGACAGCAGACGCAGCAGCGCTTGTTACCGCGGAATCTGTACCCGTTAAAACAGGCAAAGGGACGCGACTAACGATCGTTTGCCCTCAAGCGTAGACCCGGGCAGGCGACGCGACTGGCCAGCTGCGTAGCGAGAACGCAGCATGGCGAAGGCCTTTGCCACCTTTAAACATGTGGCTACGATCATTTAAGGTGCAAAGTTATTCAATGCCAGGCAAATGATCAATGAAAGTGCCCGGTGAGCTAACGTTCGAAGTAACAGACGTACTGCCACCAAACAAAACAATAATGTCTGCGGACAGACTCCGGGCTGAGTAGTCGCAAAAAGACTTGTGGTTACTTTTCGGCTTTTGAAAGTGACTCCGCCTGAAGGGCATGTCGCTTTTGGTCTTTTCAAAAATGAAGGCCCCCCCGGCAGGGATATCCTGCAAACCCACAACCCCTTAATCAATAACAACAGCGCCGTTAGGCGTATCCAGTGTAAACGACAATGCCTTTTCCCCCTCGATAACGGTGGCCAGATGCGAGACCTGCAACGCATCTAATATTCGGCTGAATGTGGCGGGTTCCGGATGGGAAATATTGATGCTGTTCAATCGAACTCCCAAATCGTTTTGTCCTGTGCTGGGGTGAGGGCCGGGCGACCATTCGATAAACGCGGGTAACAGGCCGCCTTCAGGCAGGTGTCCATCTTCGGGAACAGTCAAACGCCATGATCTGTCGCCACGGACAAAGGTGACTATCTCTCCCAGCGGGACCGGGCTTGCAGCAACCACAGCATCAAGGTTATCGGTATTCACCACCCAACAAAGCGATCGTGGACGAACAGCGATTTTTGACTGCGTGTCGGGATTGTCCAGTGTAAACCAACGAGTGCGTGCCGGTGTTGGAGCCTCGGGGTCAATGGCGATCAACTCGAAAAAGCTCCGTGCCAGATTGCATCACGCAGTTATGGGTGCTCATGAGATCGTGTTTGCTGCCATAGGTCATGGTGACACCGAGAGTATCCCGCATTGCCTGCATGCCTTGTTCAAGAGTGGCAGCGCCAACAGCAAAGTGATCGATTTTATGATTCATAGGGATGTTCCCGGAGCAATAGTTTGTGCGGTAGAATTCTGTGTCGCTTGATTGTGCCATGGCGAGTGTGAATTTTCGATCTATCGGGGCGCATAGCCATTTACTAAGTGACGAGAATGATCGATAAAAGTGCGCCCGTCAGGGTTCGCTTGCAGTGACATAGGTTCTATTGAGCACGCTACTGAGTAAATAGCGCAAAACAGGTCGCCCTATCGCCGGAGAAGCGTGGCCCGGCACGCGCTGAAAGCAGGTTATATTGATGTTAAGAAATAACAGTGCGACAATGATTTTATCAGTCATATTCGCCAGCAGGTTATCGTGCAAGGTTCTAAATTTGCTGTAAATCCAGTCTCG
>CAZNOB010000293.1:0-5567 GCA_964574535.1 uncultured Granulosicoccaceae bacterium
GCTCGTGCAAGAAAAACAGTCATTGGAAGCGTTTGAAAGTTACACTACACTAGTATCTCCTTATTCAGTACCTTTGATGTTTTTGCTATTGTTTGCCCGTTGCCCATCAGGCCGCGACCATCCTGTGTTATCGTGCCCATTAAGTCTAAATTTTTTGGATGCAATCCGGCAACAAGAATCACCAGCAGCACCAAAAAAAGAAGAGTAGTTCGTATTTTTTGTCTTGTGTTTTGCAATGTGATTCCAAGCCAAATTAGAAGTTTTTTATCGCGGTTTTCCGTGGAAAAAAACAGTTTTTCCTTATCGAGTGCTATGTTAGATTTTATTTGAACAGCCCATCAAAAGTACTATCTACAGTATCGATTTGAATTTGAGTTCTATGTCTTATGTTTGTTTCGCCTTTTCTTTCGACGATGCATCTTACGCTTTCCTCGAATAGATTTTTCTCGCTGATTTTTATGAGTTTGCTCTCGTGTATCTAAAAAACTATGCAAGTTTACGGTAAGAACTAAATATAATGTCCACAATAATGAATGTGGACGAAATAAACCATCTTCCGTAAAGTTGTAAAATATTACAAATATTGAAATAGAAGCAAACGCAAGATGATCGCTAGAGGTGGACTTTAAAAATATCTTCATCGAACTCAGGAATTTCACAACTACTAACCATACACACACAGTTGCAACTGGCAAACCTAATTGATTTGAAATACTAAGAAATCCGTTGTGTGCGTGAGGTACTATATCTTCTCCATGCC
Source organism: uncultured Granulosicoccaceae bacterium (assembly GCA_964574535.1). Taxonomy (GTDB): domain Bacteria; phylum Pseudomonadota; class Gammaproteobacteria; order Granulosicoccales; family Granulosicoccaceae. The sequence continues at coordinate 761 of CAZNOB010000293.1, forward strand.
GAAAATGAATTAACTCGCGATGCAGCGCTACTGCATAGTCTGAGGATACATGCCAAATCGTGCCAAATCCATATCCTAGCCAGGGCTTTCCTTGCGTTGCTTCCCATGAACTTTCCCAAATCGGTACCCTGTCTGTGAAGGTGCCACTTCGATTTAGGATAGATGTAAAGTCAGACATGGAGGGTTCGACAAAATACAATAAAAGTACAATTGAAAAAAGGATAATCGGGCTGGTAACGACCAAAAAGGCAATCGTCTTTCGGAATGTTAAACCGATGTTAAAAATGAGATAATAGGACAGACTGATCACTAAACAAACTAGCGCAGTAGCTGAGTCTGTTTTTAAGACCACTAAAATGCTGAGAGACAATCCGATGAACGCGAGCGCATAATGATAAGTGTCTCGTGAATTATGAAAATAGAAAACGCTAATTAGTGCACATATAGCTCCATACAGACCAAGATTATTTTTGCTATCAGTAAATCCTACCCATACTAAAGCTCCATTATGTCTGGCAAGTGTCTCATTAGGGAAAACGAAATGTGAGGCTATGCTTAAGGATAGAAAAAGGATCAGGAAAATAGAAATACATCTAACCAGGCTCTCAAAACGAAACCATAGCCCGATAGATATCGCAACACACAGCTGACCCAGTAAGTGGTATGAACGTTTAATGGTAGATGTTTGGTCGATTGTCCAAAACAACGATAAAAGAGCCGCAAGTATAATAATGAATAGAAGTATGTGTGACTTACAAAAATGCAGCTTACTAAGCTTTGGTGAGATAGACCAAAGTAAAATCAATGATCCCACGTATGAAATATGCCAGGCATTGCCTAAAGTATCTGTATCTATGTTGTATATGTGTTGTAAGAACCTATCAAGCCCGAACGCCAGGCTAAGAGTAATCCCAATGAGAGCTACCCCAAGATAAGTTAAGAGCGAGGTGTTGTCTTCTTGCTCATTGCTTATACGGATCGTTTTTGATGAGCCTGGAACTAATTTCTGCGCCATTGGCATTATATAACCAGGCGTTGTGTTAAGTGATAAACTCTCAGCGTAAAATATTGCATGATAGCTAAATATAATTAGTGTAAAGCAAGTAACTTAAACTTTATCACCCCGTTGAAATCGGCTACCGTCAGATCAAGTCGGGACTTCTGCATGTCCAATATCCGCTAAAAAAATAAGACAAGTATTGAGCGACTTGGCAACAGGCAGATGATCGGCCGCATCTGCATAGTTAGACAAGTTGGCTTCAAGACTCCGGGGTTTCAGTTTCACCTTTGTTGTTTTAGGCTCGATCGGCCTAACCGCTGGAAATTCGAAGACCGTTTCGATAACCTGGTACTGCTGCAAGCCGACTATGTCATCAGAAGATACATCGAGCCGTATCAGGACTGTGCCAGTAAGCTGCCGATGGTATGCAAGTTCCTTTTCCATGAGCTCTAGATCTTCAACCAATTCTGACAAATAAAGAATAAATTTCGCCGATGGTGAACCCGTGCCGCTATTGAGGAGACAGTGCCATAAGACTTTAGGCGTTGAAATGAAACCCACCGGCCCTGCAAGTTGTCACGTACCAAATCTATTACTTTGATAACTGGACGCTCTGCAAGGTAGTTATCCAAATGGCGACGACTGAAGTTCGGGGAAAAACATTCAACACCCGGCTGCTCAACCGTGCCAGGTTTTTGTAGCTCAGATCGCTGACGCCGTGCCGTGTGCCTAAATGCCGAGTAGATTTGTCCCCCCCAAAAAGCAGACTTGCTACTTAAATGCCCATCCAGGTATTCTGAAGTTGACGTCTTGGGCTGCAAAAGCCTTTGGAGCCTTGATAACAAAGTGTAATCCCCAGACAAATCTCGGTAATTGACGACATGTGGGAGCTGATGTAGATAAACTACCAGAGTATTGCTACCACTCCGTCTGAGTGTCAATATAACACGTTTCTGAACCTTCAAAACTGCTCCCTGCCAAACCGTTCCAAGCCAGTCAAACTAGAATTTCGAAAACTGAAGCATCGTATCCAAAAGCAATGTAGCTGCCTTGTCGCTATGCTTCCCTGGAGTCATTTGTCCTACAGTTTACTGTTCACCAGCACCTATCGGCTCATCTACTCATCCAGTGACGGCGACCTGCATAATTTAACCAATTTCCGACCTATCAAGATGTGACTATGACCGACTTCTGATAAAACCGGTAACTGTGAGAGCGAGTCCAGGCTTCTGCAAACTAATTAGTGCCCATCCAGAAACAAGCGCTACTGCGAACCACTGATTGCACGCGATCTTTCACCAACTACATGTAGTTATTTAGAATGACTAAACGCCCACATCTAGTCGGTAAAATCTCACGCACCTCAGTGATTCTCGCTACGCCCCTGGTTCAGGATGAGCACTAATCATGCATTTTTCTGTGGAACTTCAGCATGTTTTTGCGACCGGCTAAAAAATCAACTACAGACAGTAGTATTCTGTTTGAATTGTATCCCTCCAAACGATCCAGCTTCATGTACTGTTGATTGGTGAATTTCTTTCATAGTTGGAAACAATATCCCTATAGCTCCCTTGAGCAACGATATGCCCACCATCAATACGGACAATCGAATCGCAAATCGCCAATGTAGTAACCCTATGCGCTACCATAACAATGGTAAGCTCTTTCCGCAGGTGAGCAATCGCATCCATTACATATGCTTCAGCATCGCTGTCCAGAGCACTTGTTGCCTCATCGAAAATCAAAATACTGGCATTTTTATACAGTGCGCGTGCTATTGCAATGCGTTGCCTTTGCCCCCCCGATAGCCGCACGCCGCGCTCTCCGACTACAGTTGCGTATCGGTCCGGCAGTGTATTCACAAACTTATCCAGATTTGCCTGACGGCATACGCTGGCCACCCGTTCGTGATCAATCATATTCAGCGGGACTCCAAATGCAATATTTTCAGTCATAGTACCATCTGACAGATATATAGATTGCGGGACATGTGCGATTTGACTTTGCCAGCCACCCACTGACTTTGTGTCTGACAGTACAAGGTCATCTATTCGAATAAAGCCGTGTGTCGGGAGGGTTAGGCCCATTAATATATCGATCAATGTACTTTTACCGCTACCGGAAGCTCCAACGATTCCAATCCTTGATCCCTTCGGAATATCAAGGTTAACGCTATTTAAAACAGGAGACGGTGCCGATGGGTACGAGAAAGAGACATCCTCAAACCGAATATTATTTTTAAATGATATATTTGTTGAGTTCGATGATCGGGTCTTTTTGGAAGGCATCGGTAAATCAAGAATTTCGAATACATCTTGTAGCGATTTTTGTTGATTGGTAATCACAGTCCAAGATCTGTATATTTGTTGCAACAATGGTAGTAGCCGCTGAGCGCCAAGAGCCAATCCTCCAAGCGCTGGTATCGAAAGACTAACACCCTCACTGTTATAACTTATCAGGCAGGCGGTTACGGCAAGTAAAGTTAACGCTCCTGCTTCTATGACAAATTTTGGTGCGGCTCCGATGAAGCCATTTACAGCTTGCACGTTTCGCAGATCACCATCAACTTTTTCATATCTATCTATGAAAACACCCTGACTTCGATCAAGAAGTATATCTCTGATCCCTCCCAAACCTTCCTGCAATGCCTGTGTGCGAGCTACCTGCGCAGCGGCCCATCGTGTGCTGTTTCTATGGAGTCTTTTATGTACTACCAAGGTGACTAACAAGTAGATAGCCCCGAAACCAGTAGCCAGGAAAATCGCAATAGCTGGATCAATAAATACAAGTGCCGTGACTATAAATATGGCAATGATCGTTGAGGTGAAAATTTGTACAAATTCAACAAGAGTCCCATAAACAATTACGTCGATCTTGTTGACGGCTGCGATCGATTCACTTGTATTTTTATAAGCATGGTAGAGATATGGCTGATTAAGCTTGCGTCTATACATTTCCACGCTGATATCATGGCCAACGCAAAACGCCAGCCGATGAGCGTGCCAGGTAAGATAAACACGAATAGCCCCTGCCGAAATAGCTGCCACTGCAAATGCCGTCGCGAAAGGAAAAATTAAATTGGTACTTTCAGGCACTCCAATCGCACTTAACATCCATCTTACAACTGCGTATTCCGCTAGCTGTTCCGGGTTTATGATCAACGTCAAAAAAGGAATTATTGCACTGAGTGTTAACAGCTCGCAGATTGCTCCCAGGACAGCCAAGGCCAAAACGAAACAAAAATACCTCTTTCTTTGGTCGGAAAGTTTGCCAAAGAGTTTTGAGAGATTTGTCCAATTATTATATACTGGCTCCGCCGTTTGAGTTTTTGGCTTATTCATTTTGTGGGTATTGAGCTCACGCTGAAACCCGCGACTGGCTATAGATTGTTGCTTGCTGTTGCTGCTTTTTCATGGCTTAAACATTTGTTTAGGGGATTTGATTTTCCAGTGTAAAGTCTTATGTTCGGGTCGATTGAACGACCATAATTTGTTATAGTAGTATAGTTTATACGTATACTTACGCCTCCGCGAGACAAAACTCATGAGTATCAATTCTGATATTTTTTTGCATCGCTAAGATAGTTTTGATGAATGTGATACTGAGGACGAGGCGACAAGTAGTTTATGGGAGAGGCGCTTCAAATGCCAAAACCAAGATGCAAAACCAAGATGGACACCCAATATTGTAGCAAGCAAATACAGGTAAATCTGGCCTATTGAAAATTTCATCGATTGAGAAAACAATATCAGAACTTTTTGATTTCCGTACACCTGATCAATTCAAGTGGCAATTCATTGCGAATTG
>CAZNOB010000294.1:0-5562 GCA_964574535.1 uncultured Granulosicoccaceae bacterium
ACGCACCTCAGTGATTCTCGCTACGCACCTGTTTCTGGATGAGCACTAGCTAGCTTGGAGTATCCGCCCCGACGAACGTTGCGTTGCCGCGCAGCATCTAAAAAACGCAAAGCGTTTGCTCTTGACCCACCCGCGTTTAATCAGTTTGGAGAGCGATCGTGGAAGTGGGTCGGCGCGCTATGGATGGCGCAAAGAGCGCTGTCAGCCAGGGATGGCTGTTTGCGCGACCCTCTTCCGTGATCACTCTCAAAATGCCGCAGGCACCCGAAGGGCTGGATAGTCGCACAAAGACTTTTTGCTTCGTTTTTGGTCTTTTTCAAAAATGAAGGCCCCCGGCAGCGATGTCCTATTAAAAGTATGCTCGGTAGAGGCCCGCACAACCAGCACGCATTATCGCGAGTGCCCCTTGCCATATTAAGACGATGGTTCTTTGTTAGACTTGAAATGTACGCAGTGACGGCGAAACGTCATACCTCCCTCTTCTTTCCATTGCCAATCGGCACGCTCTACCACCCACGCTACAAGTTGTAAACCAAGTCCATGCCCACTACCACCTACCTCGTCTCCAATTTGATTGCCACGATTCTCGATCTCGATAGATCCTTCACCAAGGCGAATATCTACTCGACCATCTCGAGTGTAACGAATTGCATTACCAATCAAGTTAGAACACAGAATTTCCAGCAACACACGGGGCTGCACTATATCTTTACTCACTGACTCGACAACCTTGACCATCACCATATTAGTTGTAGCCAAGGTACTGTTTTCTTCTATGATTTTGTTCACCAGGCAAAGCATGTCTACAAGTTCGGGGTCAGGTAAAGGTGCTTCACCACGACCTAACCAAAGCAGTGTGTCTGTTATGCTTTTCATGTTTTTAAGCGACTCTTCAAGTCGACCGAGCGCATCCATGCCGCCTATATCGACACCGTGCCTCCCAAGCAATTCTGTATTGGCTGAGGCAATCGCCAATGGAGTACGTAATTCATGGCTGGCAAAACGCAAGAACTTATGTCGATGCTCAATCGCGTCGCGTTCACGCTGGACTGTGGCAAGCGTACCTTCAGCGATGCGCTGCATTTCTAAAAACGGCAGCTTTGGAGGTTTTTCCGGAAGCGATTGAATTGATAAACTTTCACACCAACGTAAAAGCCGGGTGGTTGCTTTTGCCACATGACGACCAAACAAAAACACGATAAAAACAGTAGTGAGAACAAACAAAGCGCCTGGAATAACTGCTCGTTTATACATTAACGCATCAAAATTTTGTACACGCTCTTCCTCATAATCGGCTAGTACAAGCCGTTGCACAACATGCAAGCCTTCCCCACCAGGCAAAGTGCGAAACAAATGCAGCAGGTAGCCTATATTTAACAATCCTATCTCATCAATTTTGACTACGGTGAATTCTCCATCAAGAAGTGTTGCTGGCAACTCATCCTGTATTGCAACAGGCAATGAATGCTTGTTTGCATAGAGAACAGGAGTTCCGTCGGCAGGTGGCATGGGAATTTCAAGCCCATGACTCTCTTGTCTGGTGTCCTCCAGTAAGGACAAATCAGCTTTGGATTCGATCCATGCGTCGGCTGCGCGGTTAAGACGAAACTCAGACCCAAACAAGAGCGCAGAAACAAGGTTTGCTTCCATCAACCAACTGTAGGCGATGACCATGGTCAGCGTAATACTCAGTAGTGTCAATCTCAACGATTTGCCAATTGACATCATTTAGTAATGGCCTGTTCAATTATTGGATAATCAGTTTACCCGCAAACAATAACCACGGCCCTTAACAGTTTCAATTATTGAAGTGCTAAAGGGTTTGTCAATTGCCTTTCGTAGTTTAAACATCTGCACTTTTAGATTATTAGCCTCTGGCGGCTCATCGCCCCATGCGGCAAAACTGAGAGTTCCGCGATCCACCGGAGCCGGGCTGGAACGAGCAAGGGTTTCGAGCAATCGCCAACCAATTGGTGATAACTCAATTTCGCGACCATCTCTGAGTACACGATGTTCGCTGATCAAAAGCTCCAGGGGTCCAACGGTTAAACGTTGCACCTCACCTGAGCGACGCCTTGACAGCACCCTGACCCGTGCAGCGACCTCGACCAGGGCAAATGGCTTGACCACATAATCATCAGCGCCAGCATCGAGCCCTATTACACGATCTTCGACAGCATCACGAGCGGTTAACATCAGGATAGGTGTTGTATTGCCCTGTTTTCGTATGCAACGAGCAACTTCAAGTCCGTCAATATAGGGTAAGCTTACATCCAGCAGAACTACATCAAAATCGGCTTCTGACAATAATGCAAGAGCTGCTCGACCCTCAGCCGCATAGTCACAGCTGTGGCCATCGAGTTCAAACCACTCTCCTATTGAACACGCAAGTGCTGCGTCGTCCTCTACAATCAGGAGACGCAGTGGGTTAGAACTTTTTTTGTTGGACGGTTTTCTCATTAGTAGTCCTTGTTTGATACATCGAAAACCTGGTGCGTATATTCTTAAGCTTACTTAACGGCAAGCTCATATAAGCAAGACTATAATCACCTCATTCAATTTGATTCATTCAAATTCATGCATCACCGACGGAGCTCTAACACCGAAGACAAACGTGCTATGTATTGTTCGAAATGTTTATCATAGCTCCTAATGATGCATTTACGGTTTTGGCTAAGCTCAAATTCTCCCACGGCGTGTAGGTCATCAAAGAAAGCACCCAAAATTTTTTGCCACTGTGATCAACTGTCTACCCGTTGTCCGTAATAACAATTCCAAGACCGCATTCGGACGATCCGGGAAAAGACTCCGTCAGCATTTTAGTCTTTAACTCACAGGAAACCAATGTATCGGTATCGATCAAGGTACGGATAAACGAGTTCAAATCAGCAGGGGTTGAATGAATGGGTGCATCTCCAGGCCCAACAACACTAAGCCACTTAAAGATATCCAAATCGGATCCGTCCGGTGGTAAAACCACATTTAGGCCTGTGTTTTTAAAGAAGCTGGCTTCGAGATAGCCATGGGCAATCTCGGGTTGCCCAGGATTTTCGTAAGCTCCGAAGGTATTATTAAGACCTGCAGGGTCGAACAGTCACTTTCTCAAAGCCGTGCCAAGTGGCAACCCCGTAACGCGTTCAGCAATAACCCCCAGCAACACATAGCTTGTATTGGAATAAGGAATCTTTGTACCGGGCTCAAAATGACTTTCCGTGTTATCGATATATCTCGGTACTTCGATAGGCCTCCAGGCCTTCCCAGGGGAATCTGCCAATGCGTCACTGTATTCAGGGATATCAAAGTAGTTCTGTCGGGTAAATCCAGGGAAATTCAACATAAAACTATTTACCCGCACAGAGTTAATCAGCCGGTATAGCAGGATTTATTCAAACTCTTGACATCACTGAAGGCCGTCTAACACCAAAACAAGTTGAGTGAAATATTCATCGTAAAGTGCACCGTAGCGTCCAAACGATCCATTTACAGTTGTGGCAAAACTCAAATCATCAGAGGGCGAATAAGTCATCAACGAAGACAGTCCCGGACCTGTTCCGGCGTGCTCAAACGTTATTCCATCATCAGATATAAATATTCCCAACCCGTGTCCTGCGCCGGGTATTGACTCGGTCAGCATTTGAGTTTTTAACTCCTCGGAAACTAATATATCTGTATCTATCAAGGTCCGTATAAACGAATTCAAATCACCGGGAGTCGAATGAATCGACGCATCTCCAAGCCCCTCAGAATGAAGCCACCCGGAAGAATCCACATCCGATCCGTCCATAGGTAAATCAATATTTTGCAGATCGAAATCTTCAATCAATTCTTCGACGTAGCTCGCTGTCAGATACCCACGCACGGGTTCGGGTTGCCCAAGATCTTCAAATACTCCGTATGTATTTTCAAGACCGGCGGGTTGAAACACCCATTCTCTCAAAGCCATGCCTATCGGTAAGCCCGTAACACGCTCGGCAATAACGCCTAACAAAACAGTGTTTGTATTGGAATAATGAAACTCTGCACCAGGCTCATAAAGATTCTGCGTGTTATCGATATAACCCAATATTTCGAGTGGCGACCAGATTCTTCCACGTGAATCTAAAAATGCGGTGACAAATTCCGGGTTGTTAAAATAATCCTGAAGTCCGCTGGTATGCCCAAGCAACATCTCTACTGTAATCCTGTCTGAGCTGGCAATCATGGAACTCATCAATGGATCAAGCAAGCTATCGATTGGGTCATCGAGGTGTAGAAACCCTATATCGACTAAACGGAGTATCATCGTGGCCGTAAAAGTCTTTCCAATACTGCCGGCATGAAATAAACTGGTCGCAGTCACGGGATCTGCAGTGTCCCGGTTGGCCACACCGGCAACAACATTGATTCTTTCGTCGCCGCTTTGCACGTGCAGTGACACACCTGGAAGGCCGCTCTCTACTGCATCATCTACAACGATTTGTAGCTGATCACGTAACGAAGGGCCAGCATCGGTCGCTGAATCTGACGAGCAGGCACTCAGACCGATGATCGAGACAAACAACGCGAGTGAACGGGTAAAACTAAGGTAAGGCTTCATACTATTCATCCTTGGAAAGTAGTGAGTGAGATGTCACCATACTCCAACACCGGTTAACTCAAGGTAAACACAAACGAAGCTGACTGGTGAGGACTACCAGTTTAATTACCGGATGGCTATTTGTAGAAGTGAAATGCACGCGGAGGCGGTGACAACCGCACCCTGACTTATGCTAGCCTGGATTAAAATAGATACACCTGTTAAACAGATCAGCTCTCTGGAAATAGCCGATAAAACCTCCTCATACAAACAACTCCGTCATAATAGAAAACACCACTAATGGTATACGCCAGAGTCGATATGAAGGTTTATCTTACGAACAACACCGGGTTAATAGCATGCAGCTTTTTACTCTAACGCTATTATCTTTTTCGACACCAGACAGTGTGAAACACGGACACCATGTGTCTATGTTCAAATTCGATGGAAAACACCTCTTTGCTCTTTGCTTTTCGCTCTTGATCTACCCGCGTTTGATCAGCTTTGAGAGTGATCGAGGAAGTGGGTCGGCGCGCCATGGATGCCGCAAAGAGCGATGTCAGCCAGGGATGGCTGTTTGCGCGGCCCTCTTCCATGATCACTCTCAAAATGCCGCAGGCACCCGAAGGGGTGAGTAGTCGCAACAACAGTTTTGGTTACTTTTCCTGTTTGAAAAGTGACTCCGCCTGAAAGGCATTTTTGGTTTTTTCAAAAATGAAGGCCCCCGGCAGGGACGCCCTATAGAGGCAACGACTAATTTATCACTGACTATGTGTAGTATGCTTAGTACTTCTCTATGCGGACGTCACAGGCTGTTCCTTTGAACCAGCTATAAGGCTACGGTAGGTTACTTATCCATCCATCAAGAAAATCAATCCTGTCCGTTAACCAGCTTTCGATATAAGCGGCATTCCCCAACTCCGGATTGTAACTGCCTGTATTGCCAGAGCCTGGCCATCTTTCCAGATTGCGATTACGTGCCTGTTCTTCGCTTCCTGTTTGATCTG
>CAZNOB010000295.1:0-5528 GCA_964574535.1 uncultured Granulosicoccaceae bacterium
CTTTGCAGCTTCTACTGGTTTTATTCTCAGGTATCAGCGGGCAGACGTTGGCGCAAGACTTTACACCGGAGCCAGCGGTTCTGGAGATATCAACAGTGTCTCAATCAAGTACCTCGCACAGTGGTGTCCCGACCCGGGCGATCGATGGCAATACAAGCGGTGTCTGGGGACAAGGATCAGTCACGCACACAAGGACCGAAGATCAGCCCTGGTGGAGTGCTGACCTGGGGGTGGTGGCCGACATTCATGAGATTGAAATTTGGAACCGCACCAATTGTTGTACATTCCGTTTATCTGACTTTTATGTCCTGGTTTCTGAATCACCATTCCTGACTGGCGATCTCAATACGAATTTGAACGACTCTTCTATCTGGTCTTACTTTCATGCCGGAGAGTTGGATGGCGCTATGGTGACTGTACCGGCAGATGTACGCGGTCGTTATGTGCGGGTTCAGTTGCAGGGCAGGAATCCCCTTTCACTTGCAGAAGTTATCGTTTCGGGCTCCATAGCCAGTAACCCGCCAATTGGTGAAGAGCTGAAGCCTGTGTCTGTATCCCAATCCAGTACCTCGCACAGTGGAATCCCAACCCGGGCAATCGATGGCAATACCAGCGGGGTCTGGGGACAAGGATCTGTTACGCACACAAGGACCGAAGATCAGCCGTGGTGGAGTGCTGATTTGGGAGTAACGGCGGACATTCGCGAGATTGAGGTCTGGAATCGCACCAATTGCTGTACATTCCGTTTATCTGACTTTTACGTCCTTGTATCTGAGTCACCTTTTTCGACTGGTGATCTCAATACGAATGTGAACGATTCTTCTATCTGGTCATACTTTCATGACGGAGAGTTGGATGATGTCATGGTGACTGTGCCAGCGCGATGCGCGCGGTCGTTATGTGCGTGTCCAGCTGCAAGGCAGAAATCCTCTTTCACTTGCGGAAGTTATCTTTTCAGGTTCGGCTGTTAGCGAAGTCGCCAACGTTGCTCCAATCGCTGATGCGGGTGGCGATATCGCAGTTCAGGAGGGTGTCGCTATAACATTGAATGGTGCAGCAAGCAGAGATACTGATGGTACTATCCAGAGCTACCTGTGGACGCTTAATGGAGTTGAGGTTGGAACAGGTATCACCCCGGTACTGAACGGGTTGGCAGCTGGTGTGTATTTAGTAGATCTGGCGGTAACAGACAATGACGGCGCTATAGGGACAGATTCAGTAGGGGTTACCGTTAATGCTGTTGATACTGGTGAATTGATTGCAAATAATGATTTCGGCGGAGTTTCCGTACCCATTTCTGTTTTTGCCAACGATATAGGTGTTACAGCAAATGCTGAGATAGAGACTAACGTCAGCCTACAGGCTCAGCGGGGATTTTTAATTGTTGATCAAGGCGCTCATACGATTACCTATATACCTTATGGAGGTGACCCGGGTGGCGGCACAGACTCTTTCGGTTATAGATTCAGGGCTGGTCCGGACTTATCAAACGTAGCGACGGTAACTATAAATTTTTCATCTGCAGGTAATACCCTGGCAGCCAATGATGATGCAGTTAGTGTTAGTAATGGTATTGCAGTTATCGATGTTTTAGCTAATGACTCAGGTGAGATTGATCCGTCGACGGTAGCGGTTCCGAGTTCACGACGTCCACAAAATGGGCTATTACAAATAAACGGTCAAACTGGCGTGATCACATACACTGCTGATAACGGCGCGACAGGAACAGATAGCTTTGGTTATACCGTTGAAGACAACAATGGATCAGTATCGAATATAGCAACGGTTACCGTCACTATAGGTCAGGTTTCAGACGAGAATATTGTTGCTAGTAATGACTCTGCCAGCGTCGCTAACGCTGGTACTGTTACTGTGGATTTACTGGCAAACGATACTGGTGCTGGTTCAGGTGCGAGTGTAGCGATTGTGGCTCAACCGGAAAATGGTTCGGTAACCCTGACTGCAGACGGGTCAGCGATCTACCAGCATGATGGAGCCACTACAACCACAGATAGCTTTAGCTATCGAGTCACTGCGCCATCAGGCGTTGTCTCAAATGTTGCTTTTGTCGAGCTAAGCATTGGCGCTGCACCACCTGTGTTTACAGCCGGCGTGGTCGAGGCCTCCCATCGAAACGGTCAAACCTTTTTGATCTGGAACGAATCCGCGGCTGCAGATGAGTATCATGTTTATCGCCACTCAGTGCCAATTGATGCAGCGAACTTAAACAGCGCGCAGAAAATCACACAGCGTTGGGGCGCGCTGGATAGCAATACGTCGGTAAATACCTATCGAGGCTATGGGTCATCGGAGAATTTCCCGGAAAATTTCGTCATTAATGACCTCGGACCGGCGCTTTCTGATGATCAGGGATTGTTCGTGTACACCACCCAGCAAGATGACAGTGCCACTGCATACTACGCAGTTACCAGCGTAAGGAACGGGGTGGAGGATCCATCAACATTGCAGCTAGCGGACCCAGTGACAGAGTCTGTTGCCGAACCAACTGATGTACTGACAGTGTCAGTCAATGGCGGCAGCGGCAGAATTTATACTCAGTTTATGGATTATAGTAACTGGAACCCAACACTGAACGGGTACATCTACCACTACGCAGTGGCGCTGCCAGCGGGTCACGACGCATCACAATCGTACCCGCTTATGATAGAGCCACATGCGCATGGTGAGTTGCCCAAGTTTCGTACTGAAGCCGAGTTTGAATGGCAGGTAATCCAGTTGTTTCCCTATGATCCGGGATTTGCCGTCGGTGCAATTCATTCATGGTGGTATGGATATTCAGCTGATCACAATTTCCTGACCGATTTTGGGCTTCCTTCAACTGGTACGATCGAAAATTTCACAGAACAGCGCGTCATGCGAGCCGTGCGTACCTTGCGTGCGAGCAACGATTTCAATATTGATGAAGAGCGCATCCACGCTTATGGCAATTCTATGGGCGCATCGGGGTCAGTATCGTTAGCGTTACGTTATCCATCTGTGCTTTCCGGTGTATATGCGAGTCAACCGATGATGAACTACGCTGCTAGCCCAACGTTCATTGACGATGAGTTCGAGCGCATCTGGGGCTCTACTAACGTGAATCTGCCAATTGTTAATCGTGGTCCCTACGATGACGATATTCGCTTCTACGGAGAGAATGGTTTTCAGTCGGTGGGAGTCTGGGACTGGATGGATCATCACCAGCAATTAGTGGAAAGAAGAGGTGATGACTTTGCCTATCTGATGATTTCTCATGGTAAGAGCGATAACGTCATTGACTGGCAAACACAGGGCAAGCCTACGATCCAGGCGCTTACCTCGGCCAATGCCGGTTTTTCAGCAGTAGCCAACGGAGCCGGTCATACCTGGCAGGGATTCGATGCTGTGGTCAGTAGTATGTTCGGATTGCGAGATGATATTCCCTGGACTTACCCGGTGGATCTGAGTTTTCCGGCAATACAGAATGTTTCAGGATCAGGTGATATTGTTCCGGGTGATAACCCAAGTGTCATTGATAGTCACAACCTCGACTTTGAATGGGCCACTGAGCACACGCCGTTTGATGACGCTATAGTGGATCTGCCCGACAGTTACGAAATTACGCTAAGAACAACCAGCGGATCTTCTCAAACTGCAGACATTACACCGCGTCGTACGCAACAATTCAGTATGGATGCAGGTCAGAGTTGCAGCTGGACAGCAACCGACAGAAACAACAGTCAACTCATCGGATCAGGAGTGGTTGAAGCAGACATCGACTCGCTCGCTACCGTGGTCGGTGTGCCTGTTGTCACGGGTACAGGAACACGATTGGCCATAGACTGTGCAGCCGTAAACCCGACAGTGGCATTACTTCAGGGAAACTGGTCAACCGGTTGCTTTTTGTTTGCGGGAGAGGGCAATTCGCAGTCATCAGAGCTTACACTTTCTATACAGGGCATTTCTTCCGTGTTTGAAGGGCGCTCATATACGGATGACAACTGCACTGTACCTGCGGTGTCTCCGGACACTGGTGAAGAACTGGTGGATCGAGTTGAGGACACACTGGTGTTTCCAGCTGAGACGGTTACTACTTCGCTAGGTGAAGCGCCATTTATAGACTTCTTTGACGGTTCGTCCTCACGGTTTAGTATTTTCACTATTTCAGATGATCGATTGTTTTTTGGTGACGGTATAAGTGGTGCATCAGAAAATCGCCCGACTACCCTGGATCAGTTTTTTTATTATGAAAGGCTTTAGATTCGATTGTTCATCAGTTCAGAGATGACGGAAGTCACTGCGTCCAATTCTTCTGGTTTCATATAGGCGTGAACAGGCAGGCTAACTACCTGTTCGGCGCACTGGTTGCTGTTGGGAAGGTTCACAGATGCGTCGAACACCGCAGGCTGTTGATAGAGCGGTAGTGGATAATGCACGGTGGTCGGAATGCCGCGTTGTTTTAATAATGCGGTGAAATTATCTCTGTCGGAAACACGTATAGTGTATTGAGCCCAGGCGCTATAGCTGCTGTCTTTTGAGCTATTGGGTAGTTGCAGATGTTGTGTTTGCTGCAGGTGACTGTTGTAGAACTCCGCGACTGCCTGTCGGGTAGATATTTCATCATCCAGTATATTTAGTTTCGCTAGTAGAACTGCTGCTTGTATGGTGTCGAGGCGACTATTTACGCCGACCCTGGCGTGGTAGTAACGGCGGCTTTGTCCATGGCGCGTGATCTGGCGCAGTATGCTGGCGAGTTCGTCATCGTTGGTAAAGATTGCCCCACCGTCACCATAGCAACCGAGTGGCTTTGAAGGAAAAAAACTGGTGCAGCCAATCGTCGAGAGGTTGCAGGATTTACGGCCATTGTAAGTGCCACCGAAGCTTTGTGCAGCGTCTTCAATGACTGGCACGCCGTGCCTTGTGGCTATCGCGTTTATAGAATCGAAGTTGGCACATCGTCCGTAAAGAGAGACAGGTATTATAGCCCTGGTGCGGCTTGTAATTGCTGCTTCAATTTGTTCTACATCAATATTGAAATCGTCCAGACCAATATCAACGTATTTAATTTTTGCACCAAGTAAAGCAGCAGCTTCGGCAGCGGCAATGTAGCTAAATCCAGGGGTAATAACTTCGTCGCCTCTGCCTACACCTAATGCCATTAAGGCTATCTGCAGGGCGTCGGTGCCATTGGCGCAGGTAATACAGTGTTTCGCACCGGTGTAGGTGCAAAGGGCGTGTTCGAGTTCGGTTACTTCAGGTCCTAGAATATACTTGCCGTGTTTGAGAACTCTGGCTATACCCGATTCAATCTCGGTCCTTAATCTGGCTTGCTGAGCCGCGAGGTCGATAAACGAAACCATGTGACTATTTTGCCATCAGGCTTACCTGTCCATTGTGCAGTTCATAGACAGTCTGAGTGTGTTTGCATACTGCACTTCCGTGGCCCGTCAGCGGTAAGTCCAGTTGCTCGCCGAATGCGCTCATCCACCCTTTATGACGTGCCGGTACGCCAGTTATCAGTGCAAAGTCAGGGACATCTTTGGTTACTA
>CAZNOB010000296.1:0-5515 GCA_964574535.1 uncultured Granulosicoccaceae bacterium
AACTAACAAGACATCCCTGCCGGGGGCATTCAATTTTGAAGACCAAAAACGGAAGCAAAAAGTCTTTTTACGACTAATCAGCCCTTCGGGTGCCTGCGGCATGTTGAGAGTGATAGTGCAAATGGATAGCGCTTGCCGCCATCCCCTGGCTGACAGCGGTCTTTGCGCCATCCATGGTGCACCTACCCACTTGCACGATCACTCTCAAAACTAATTAAACGCGGGTGGATCAAGAGCAATCGCTTTGCGTTTTTCGTCTGTTTAGCGCAACTACTCAACGGCTTTTTATGTTGTCGAAAATCTCTAAGCACTAAAAATCATAATCTATAGGGATCGATTAGATGAAAGCTTACGCGATATCGACAGCATCTCTCTTAATCGCTAATTCACAGCGAATTTTTTCTTTTGCAAATATGAATTAGTATTCGGAGTAGAAAGAAAAGTGACTGTTGAAGACAAATCTCTGCGCGATAGGCTAGAAGTGCGCCGTGAGCCCGATATACGCACCTTCGAGCGTTGCATCAGAATTCCATTGTTCCAGATCTTCTATATCCAGACTGATACGCCGAAAGCCACCCTGTATTCCGAAATCTACTGCTGGAAACAGATCCACCTCGAGATGCACATAGGCCTCAAGATCCACAAGATTACTCTCCTGGAAACTAATGCCATTACCTCGAATCCCTGCTGCGAGGCCCGTAAACGGCAAATCAAACCGCACGTGTCCGTACAGCATCGGGATTATGGTCGTTAGATCCACGCTATCAGTGAGTTCTGTGTTGACTTCTGTGACCTGAGCAAAACCGTCGAGCCTGCGCACTGTTAATCCCAAATCTACTGATGCCCAGTTATCCAGCAGCTCGTAATATAACGTGGCGTCCTGTAGATCGACATCGAATTCTGCATTAACTTCACCAGTCACCGTTATCGTGCCACCCAGCGTCCCGGATGCCGATTCAGAATTACCTGTCCAGTTTATGGGCGTGGTGCGGACAAGCACGTTGGGAATCAGAGGGACGAAATGTTCGACAGCCAGATAAAGCGAAAGACTATCTGAATCACCACCATTAAACTCTCCGGAAACGTCGAACCCGTTGTCCGACTGGCCAATCGCCCCTTCTAAACTGGGTTGCCACATATGGGCACCGGCAAATAGACCAAAGATAGTATCCGCCTGCAGTACTGGTGAAAACACTACAGCAGAAGCCACAAGCAGGCGTCGTGCTGCCAAAAAACAGTTTTTTGAGGTGATCATCTTATTCTCATCATGGATACAGGCTTCGGTGGTGAGTGGCTATTCCATGTTTATGCCAAACTCCGGCCAGATTGCTGCCCGGGGATGACTAAACAACAACCTGTCGACGAAAGCTAAAAGCAGATTCAGTCGGACAGTCACAATATTAACTACTCTGCAACTCGGCAATGAAGCGATCTGATTCAGCTATGGAGCGATTCATATCGCGAATTAAAACTGATATGTCATCTTTCAAAGAAGCAAACTCTCCTTTAAGAGACCCGATTGCCTGAGCATTCAGATTATGCTTTAAAAACAAAACATTATCGCGAAAGGTATTCAGCACAGGCTGCATACTGGCCTCGGACTTACGCATGGTTACAAGCATGCCATCATAGCGAGTACGCGTATCCTGCAGTTGGCGTGTGCTGCTGCTTTTGAAATCAGCATTGGTGTATTGATCAATTTCATCGCCCCACTCGCGAAAAAGAGCTGTGGCCACTGCCTCGACACTGTTGATGCGATCAGTCACTTCCTGTGCTGCGCTCGCGCTGTCCTCGTACTCTGCATTCAAGCGATCATAGGCTTGTTTCAAGTCTGTATTCTGTAGTTCTACAACGGATCCGAACTGATCCAGCGCATCTTTGAATTCCTCTTGCGCCTCTTGTTGTGAGTCCCGGGTATTCTCCACCCGACTCACCAGAATATCGCGCTTGTGATAGCCGGCTTTTTCCCATGCGTTGTAGTAGGTGGATGCACATCCACTGACCCACATCATCGGCAGGAGACATAAACCCAGCAGTTTCTTCAAATTTCGACTCATAGGTAATTCCCGTGTGTTATCAGGCGAATCCCCAATTGTACTTTATTCACCATTCAGCCGAGCAAAATAGCGTAATAAAACGTAGCGACTTACGGCCCTTAATTACTATCAGGAAAGCCTTGCGCCAATTAACCTGCCGATAGTGGCGTTTATAACATTTAGTAACAATTTGTCGGCGTCAGTTCTCGTATGGTTATCGAAAATTAATCATCGCAAACTACTAATGAAAATAATAAAAGTTTGCGGAACAGCCACTACCCCAATGCTTGCCCGAAAAGCCTGCCTGTCAGTCTTTTGTGTCCTGCTGTGCAGTTGTGCTTCATCCGCTAAAAACATTCCAATCCGGCAAACCCTGTATAAAGCAACTTACGGTTTACTGCGTGCCGCCGAATGCTCCAGTGAACAAGAAAACCAGGTTGCTTACGCCCCCTGCCAAAGATCCTATTTTCAAGACTATGACAGGTATATAAAGTTGCGTGACGAGTTCATCAACGAAACCAGGACCCCTGACAATGGTTGAGTCTTCACCAGGACGGCGAGGTCAGCTTTTCAATCGCAGAAAAATATTGCTCTACCGGTTTTGTATCGCGAAACTGATTAAAAGCATCCATAAAACCGAAGGCCCCCATAAGCCCCCCGGTATGTAGAAACGCCACATGGCTGTTCTTCGGCAACGAAGCAATGTTCTCGTCTGCCAACGTTTGCATCATTGCCTTACCCGTGTACACGGGATCAAGCGGTATACCCGTGTCTCGATAGAAGTCCAGAATAAACCGGATCAGCTGAACGTTCACTTTGGCGTAACCGGGCCTGAGAGGTTCAGAGAGCTGCCACCGTTTAAAAGGACAGTTCAGATTTTCCAGCCATCGACCAATGTTGAGTGGCACCTGATCATCCCGGATAACCGGATACCCCACCACAGTTTGTGACACGCACAGTCCGGCTGCTATACCAGCAAGTGTGGCACCGGTGCCCACAGCAAGGGTAACGATATCGGGGGGTTGACCATCAAACATGCCAAGTATTTTTTTACAACCTGACACCGCTGCTAAGTTAGCCCCTCCCTCCGGCAGCCAGGTGTCGCATTGGTACTTAATACACTGCGCTTTACACCATGATGGATTATTGCGCTGGCGATACTCCGTGTAACCTGCAAACACAATACGCATTCCGTGCCGACGCGCTGATTGCAGCAGCCGATTATCAGCAGGATCTCCACGGACAACGCCTACCACTTCTATATCAAGCTCTTTCGCCTTAACCGATAGTGCATGCAGATGATTGGACCAGGCACCGCCGAAACTTAGCAAACGCCCGCACCCATTCGATTTCAATCTCAGCAGGTTTTCTGCAAGTTTGAATTGCTTATTACCAATAGCCGATGGTGTGGCCAGATCTCCCCGTAAAACACTGATTGACAAATCATTTCTTGCGCTCAAGTTATTTTCTAACTGTGTCACAAAGTGCATTGTTTTTCTCAATGAATGGGAAAAAGATTTTTTCTCAAAGAAAAAATATCTGCCGAGATAACAATCAACTTACATAGTTTGGCTAACGCAGTTTCTGCAGTAAACACAATAACCATACTTTCAAGGTTTAGCGAGGGCGCCGATACCTCTCCTGCCTCCACGACTGGCAAGAGAGATCCTTGGCTGACCAGTCACATGAAAAAAAATAAAAACATGACCTCTATAAAGCGGCGAGAATTTTTACACAAGAGCGTACTGCTCACCAGCGCTATTGTCGTAAACAGCGTGATCGGATCGAACGCGCAAAGCAACCAATCTAGTGAACTCGACAATAAGATTGAACAGTTTCTGCAAAACTCGAGTAATTTTGCTGTTGGTGGTATCGAACTGCGTCACCTTGATAAGCTGAGAGAAATATACTCCGAACGCAAATACGCGCCATTATGGAGTATAAACGGAACTGTCACTTCGACCAGTGTTGAGATCACCAAACGAATGCTGGCTTCTAACCTGATCGGCCTTGACCCCGCCAAGTACTATGGACGACTGCTCTTTCAATTTTCGGCTAATCCGGGATCTGATCATTTAAAGTACGAACTACTGCTGACAGACTCTCTGTATACCTATTTTGATGATCTGGCACATGGCGCGCTCGAGCAACCAGCACCGAATAAAGGGTGGCGATTACCAAAATCAAACCTCGATATTTCCGACATCAGCAAGCAATTTTTTAACGGTGAAATTTCGTTCCGACAAGCGGTTGATCAACTGCAGCCTTCACACGCACGCTATAAAGGCCTTTTGCATGCCCTGAAGTCGCATAAATCGATACAAAGCACAGGTGGATGGCCGACTATCCCAACAGGTAAAACACTTCAGATTGGTGATAAAGATTCACGTGTTGGCATACTGACAGAACGACTGATGTCTTCGGGTGATCTGCAGTACGGTAACTACAGGGCCATCAATGAGTTTGATACCCATATTGAGCTCGCCGTGATTAACTTCCAGACACGCCACGGCCTTGAAGCCGATGGGGTATTAGGTCCAAAAACTCTCAGAGAAATGAATGTACCCATTAGTGACCGTATCGCTCAACTGGAAACCAACATAGAGCGCTGGCGCTGGCTACCGCGGGATCTGGGATACTCAAATATCATAGTGAATACCGCTGGCTACGACATGGAATTCACCGCCAATGGTACCCTGAAAACAGCCATGAAAGTTGTTGTGGGTACGAAAAAAAATAAAACACCATTGTTCTCCGATAGCATAAAACACATGGTATTTAATCCATCATGGTATGTTCCAAAGAGCATTGTTCGTGAGCTACACCCAAAGGCCATTGCTAACCCGGGGTGGTTTGAGAAAAACAACTTTGAAGTGAGCTTGCGGTCCTCGGGTGCCATTGTATCTTCACAAAACATAAGCGGTGACACAGAGTACTTTGCCGCCAACTATCTCGTGCGGCAACGACCAGGCAATAACAATGCACTAGGTAGAATTAAATTCATGTTCCCAAACAAATACAGTATCTACCTACACGATACCAACGCAAAAAGCTTGTTTGACCATTCCCAACGTGCGTTCAGCCATGGCTGTGTCAGATTAGAAAAACCCTTTGAATTGGCGAAAGCTCTACTAGGATCTGATGGTCGTACCAGCGCAGAGATAGATAGCAACTTGCTCGCAAGCAACACACGCAAAGTTCCTTTACGTACTCCACTGCCGATTCATCTCACGTATCAAACTGCCTGGGTTGATTACACTGGCATCACACATTTTCGCAACGATATTTACCAGCACGATAAAGACACGATAAAACAGATCAAACACAACAGACCGCTTTATGCCGAAGCAGAAATGCGGGCTTTATCGGCTACCGGGCTTACTTTGGTGTCTGCTAATACATACTAGGATATCCCTGCCGGGGGTCTAAATTTTTGAAGACCAAAAACGAAGCAAAAAGTCTTTGTGCAACTATTCGGC
>CAZNOB010000297.1:0-5507 GCA_964574535.1 uncultured Granulosicoccaceae bacterium
AAGATCGCGTGCATTCGGTGGTTCGCAGTAGCGCTTGTTTCTGGATGGGCACTAACTACCCTGATCTATTTCTCTGATCGACTCCATTGGGTCGGGTAACCGCCAGGAACAGAACGCTCGGTAGCAGACCACTGCTACCGGGAACGCGCCAAACGAGGCACCGCTACTAATAATCGGGCTGCTCGGTCCAGTACACTCTTCTGACTAAATTTGGACTTGTGGTATTAACGCTTTCTGACCCGACAAGTACGGATAGTTGCCCTTCATCGCTCAGGTATGGAACAGGCTCTGGTGGAATGCCTTGGCTGTCCACAGGTTCGTATCTGTCGTCTTTAGTGTGCCCGTTCAGCGGAGACCCATCTAAAATATTTACCGAGTATACTCGACCATGACCAAGTGCTGGACTGCATAGATCAACATGTGCTTCTGGTAGGTAGCTAGTAAAAAATACCGTGTTATTAGCGGTGAGTGATGGCGCCAGCACTTTTTCACCGTTTGATTCAAGTTTTATATACCAGCCTTCATTTTCGGTAAGTTCAGATAACGCGTCGGCTGCGATTAATACATCCGTTGACCCGATGAGATTTTCTGTTGCATCGTATAAGTCATTTTCGTTCAGTGGTCGATAGACTGGCTCGTATTCTGTACCTTCGTCTGGATCTATAATTCCGTATCCTTGTGGAGGACCGAAATACTCTTTTTGTCGAATCATATAAAACCGATCACTACTTGTAGTCTGGAGTGGGTGCGAACGATTGCCAGAACCTATAGTGATTGAAAGGAAGTTTATACGGCCATCAGACACCACTGCTACGTCAGGTCGATTAAAGAATTTTCGATTGTCGGCAGGGGCGGACCCTGAAAAGTCTGCGATTACCCCTCCATTGACAACACCTCCATCCGCTGGGCTATTGTCGATATCGAATCGCCATACTTGTCCACCCAGGTCACCGATATATATTTGATTAGTAAATCCGTCGCCGTTTGTATCGATCACTGCAGGGTCTGATGGCATACTGTATTGCATCGCCTCAAAGCCGGGAGCATCGTTTGAGGTGCTCCATATCAATGCTCCTGTTTCTGCGTTTACTATATACATTGCGTTGCCAACAGTGTCTGCAGATTTGATCGTTGAGATATCCTGCAAAGGATCGTACCCGCCCCCGAAAATCAGAACATCTGTTGGCGAGCCAGCATGATTAATCCTTCCAAGTGTTGGCTTCGACCAGGATTGCCCCAACTTTTCGAACCCTGAATCTCCGTTGTTAATGGACCACATGAATCTGGGGTTTTCTTTGCTTGTTACATCGAGGGCGGTGTAGTTACTGCCACCTCGTCGCATCCCCATATAGAGATACGCGTGATCGTCCCCCGAGATATTGCCGTCAGTGTCATTTACCCACAAAGTCAGATCTCCGTCCACACCGTATGTTGTGTAGTTTGAAAATTCATTCTTATACAGGGTTTGCAGGTTTGGCAAAAGTTCGGGCGGTATAAATGAAAAAACCTCTACGCCGTCCTGGGAATTAATTGCATGCAAATAACCGTCATTAGTTCCTACGAATACAACTGAATTAAAACTGTCATCGCTTACACCGTAGTTGAGAATCGTTGGTCTGGAGTGCAATGCTCCACCCATTTCAAGGCGGACATTTCCCTCGTCAGTGGGGTCAACTCCTCGAGCCCATTTTAAAAGGTTCTCAAGCTCTACAGCTGGAACATCCAGCATTGCTGCAGTAATGTAGCCTGTATTATTCTCTGAAACTGCATTAACTGTCGAAGTAAGATCTTTATTACCGGTGCCTGTGTATGTGTATACCTTTCTGTCAGTGACAGGTAGACGTGACGCTGCACCACCTGAAGCAACTTTGTCGCCGTCCGCGCTAAGCGACCACCAGCTTTTTGAAGTGCTTTTGAATCTTCCTGTGCCCGGTTCAAGTGCGTCTGCACCAGTAACGTCTTTTATAGTGCCCTCAAATCGGTAGCGCTTTAAATTACCAGCCCATCTCGGTTTGTTGTCTGGTTCGAACAATGCCAGATACATATCATCACGATGAGAAAGCCTGGTAGATTGATCTACTGAAATTGCCGGAGCGGCGAATGAACGGGTTCCGGCAACTGCCTGTCCGACAATTGTTTTCAAGTCCGTAGCCAGTGCACTGGCCGAGGAGTTCTGGAAATATGCTCCGTTTCCGACCATGGCCATTTGTGTTAACGCAGGAATATCTGCGTTAAATCCAATGGTATAGGTGGTGACAGTATTGATGCCCGGGACGTCAGGAGCCAGGTCTGTCGTTGCCATGTATTCGGCTAAATCACTACCACACATGTTGGCGTCTGTTTCTGTACAGCTTTTCCCTGTTAGTGCCTGGGCGTGTGACTGATCTATCCCGCCGGTGGCACCACCATCAGAGATTAAAATTTGATAGTTGCTCTGACATTCCCCGAACAGTGGCGAGCGATATACCGGGTTTCCTTCTATTCGTTCGTTCTCACAACTCGGGTGATTAAGATCATTGTCGGTGCATGAGGCTTCACGTATCACTTCACCACCCGTGTAACTTTCAGGGTGTGACACTCTTGTCTGGTGAACACTAGTGTGGTTTTCATGGGATTCTGCTGCTCTGGTGGTTCCATAGTAGACTGGTGCACCCATCCAATAATAGGCAGCTTCCAGTACCGCGCCAACTGTCGGCGTCCACCAGTCAATGACCATTGAATTTATTACCTCTAATGCATCATCTCTCGCATACTCAATGGGAGACATCGGGTAGATAATTCGGCCACCACTGTGCCGGTGGCTAAATCGCATGACGGCGATGTTCACTCCGCTGGTTTCATTAAGGATGACAGCCATCGCGTCTTGTAATCGATTAAGACGCGATCTCCCGACGCCATCAAGCTTCTCCATCGATTGCGATGCGTCGAGAATGAACAATATGTTTGGGTAATTGGGGTTAGGAGGGGCTATATTGCCGGTATGCGCGTACGGAGGGTAGGGAAGGTTTTGCCCGAAAAAAATTTCAGTATCATCTGCAAATACATTCGTAGCGATAGTTAAGAAACAAGCACACAGGATGTAAATCGTGCGATGCAGGGAAACATAGATCATAATCAATCCTATTAGAACGTCATTAGGAAGTTGGTATCTAACCCACTTAGAGCCTGAGATCTCTACGCACTCGCTGAATTCAGTACTGCAGCCCGCGTCGTCGATAGACAGGATGGTTGTGTATTCAACTGCTGTGAGGAAAGTCACAGAAACTTGAAATTCAAGTAACTGCGTCAGGTAACGAATTGCTTGTATAACGGCTAAAACAAAAAAAACACAACGATCGACTTCTCATGCACGCAACTTGCCATCTTGCGAACTGTATAGCATTTCGGTTACTACAAGAACTCAGAACTGAAGATTCAAACACAACTGTTTTAGTACGTAATATTTCTTCTGCTTGCCCATGCAGATTATTTTCCATCCGTTTGAAAACTGTTGCTCGTGTTGAGAGGCTGGTAGCTATATGCATGTACGCTTTGCGAGCGTCACATAAGGGTATCCAGCGACCCGCATTGCGGTCTGTAGTCAGAGTCTGCGAAAATTGCTGCAACGAGCCATGATTCACACTATCTTTTTTGTGATGCATGTCTCGGATTTAGTCTATGCGTAGAGTTGTGTGTTGCCCCA
The DNA here is from genome assembly GCA_964574535.1 of uncultured Granulosicoccaceae bacterium. Classification (GTDB taxonomy): domain Bacteria; phylum Pseudomonadota; class Gammaproteobacteria; order Granulosicoccales; family Granulosicoccaceae. Next base: position 3,683 of record CAZNOB010000297.1, read on the forward strand.
AGATACTGATAAACGCACAACATTCAGATATTTTTCTAAAAGAGGAAAATTTATATGGAGTTCATTCGTCCGGCATTGTCTATTTTTTGTTCGCCTCCCTGACAGTCTGTGGAGGGGATGACGACGATGGTGATCAAAGCCCCTTTCAGGTCGTGGCTGGAGAATGGGACACGACTGACGTTGAAGATGGTTTGGAAGATATTAATTTTACGGTGATTCGCGCGGACGGAACCGCTTCGGGTTACGATCATCGTGGTGATTTATTTGAACATGTCGCAGACTGTTACGTTAAGTTCGATTTCGCTCTGACTCACGAAGGCGGGTCACTATTCATTGTGTCTACAGATGGATTTGAAGGCTGCCAGAGACTTGATCTGTCTGTGCAAAGTGGCAGACTTCATTTCGCTTTATTGGATGAAGATGATGAGACCGATAATTTCCCCAGAGCTGATTTGTCTGAGGCTGAAATGGTGCCGCTATGTGACTCTGGCTTTTCCTGGGAAATTGCGCCCCGGCGGGTTGTTGTTGCGCAAGTAACTCATCCCTGCCGGGGCCTTAATTTTTGAAAAGACAAATAACGACCAGGCTGGGTAAGTCAGGTCCCGACTTCTGTCACCTGCACGCATTGCGATAAGCAGTCTCAAAAACACCAACCCATCCTTGATCATAACCGGATCGCATGGCATCCGCCTTGTCACCAAATGCTTCCCATCGGCTATGGCTGAGCTCAACTCTGGTTTTAGTTTCACTGACTACGATAAAGCGAACTGATACTTCACTGGCGTTCTCTGGCGGCAGGCCGATGTGCCAGTCGATTTTGATCAATTCATGCGGTTGGTATTCCGTTACGTTTCCCCAGTGATGTTCGGTATCGTCGTGTCCAATCTCGAACACTCTGCCACCGGCTTTCGCTTCGATGGTGACATTTTTTGCGACTTCACCATTCATGGCTGACACGCTGTTTTTATCGAGTGGCCACCAGCGACTGACTTCATTTACAAACGTTGTAAATGCTTGCTCTTGAGTGCAGGGGACTTCAATGGTTTTAACAATGGGATCAAGCATTTTATTTTTCTCCGTGTTAGCGTGTGGTTTCCGCGCTGTAGGCAGACAATACATCTGTCCAGAAGCTATCCAGGTAGTCCCGCAGTTCATCCAGCCCCTCACGACGGACAAAGTAAAACCGACGCGTGCCACGTGGTTCTACTTTTACCAGTCCGGCACCTTGCAGTACTTTGAGGTGTTGCGACACCGCAGGACGACTGACTGGTTGTGTGCCTGACAGTTCGGCAACGGTTTTCGGGCCGTCACGCAGTGACTCAAAGATGCTGCGTCGTGTGGGGTCCGCCAGAGCGGTGAAGACTGCTTGGTTAGCCATGACTTACGGTAAGCGATGACTTACCATAAGTCAATAGCCCGGAGCCATGTCAGCTGGCCGGCGTTGCTTTCAGAAAATTCAATGCAGACTGAGCGCCGCCGGTCTGGTGTGGAACATCGGCCAAATGCAGGCCCATCTCAATGCCGGATAAGGTGCCCATTAGCATCAGATCATTGAAGTCACCCAGGTGGCCGATTCTAAACAGTTGGTCCTGCACCTTCGCCAGCCCATTGCCAAGCGACATATTGTAGTGCTTTAGAATCAGCGCCCGCAGTTCGTCGGCGCTGTGTCCCGCTGGTGTTCGAACGGCGGTCAGTACCGGCGAGTACTCGTTTGGTACGACGCACTGTACTTCCAGCCCCCACGACTTTACTGCCGCGCGAGTTGCAGCAGCATGGCGTTTATGGCGTTCAAACACATTACCCAGCCCTTCCTCGTTGAGCATGT
>CAZNOB010000298.1:0-1309 GCA_964574535.1 uncultured Granulosicoccaceae bacterium
ATCTTTATCGCTTGATACCACGGGCATACGGAGAGACCGAACCCATCGACACCAATGCAACGGTTGAAGGCAGACGAAATAATCGACGGGTTGAGCTTATTGCCCGATAAGCTCACAACGCACACCCGATGCGATTAAGCTCGGTGATTAACGAAGCCGTGGGAGCTGATCACCGATCGGCGAATCAATGCCCTGTCAGGGGCATTAACTTTTAATATCTAGTCCTCTTAACAAAGCAGACCGTTTGTTAAATCTGAATAGCCTGAAGCTATGCGTGCAACGGAGTTGTCCTCCCACAGTGTAAACCCGTTGCAATTTAGCTCGGAGATTACACTAAGCCGTGGGAGCCGATCCCCGATCGGCGAATTAATGCCCTGTCAGGGGCATTAACTTTTTATGTCGAATCTTCATGAACAATGTCGCCAACCAAGATTTTTCTACGCCGGGTCCTGGCTTCTCACTTAGAATCCTCGCAACTCAGGAAAAACCAATCAGGACATATTTCTTCGTATATTTACCTCAGCTAAACCAGTATATTCCCCACCACCCTGCTGCCAGTACACGCCGCCACACCGAAACTTTACACAAGTGCCTGCCCCATCACCCAGAGCCTGTCTTTGAATACTCAGTTAAAAGGTTTATTGATCACAACACTCGGTGTGTTGTGCGTTGTACCAGATGCACTGTTCATCCGACTAATAGAAGCAGACGCCATGACAGTTGCCTTCTGGCGCAGCTTACTGTGTGGACTGATAGTACTGTCGGGACTGCTCATTCGCTATGGCCGTCAGACGCCTGCCCAGTTCATGGCGATCGGCGGATGGGGTGTGGTCTATGCGTTTTTTGCTGCAGTAAGTTCTATTCTGTTTGTCACCTCGGTCAAACTCACCACTGTGGCAAACACCACCATCATCATTGCATCAATGCCGGTATTTGCAGCTCTGATCAGTTGGCTGGCACTAGGTGAGAGACTCAGCCGCAGAATGTTCTGGACCATCGCCCTCGTATTCGCGGGGCTACTGGTCATCGGCTACGGCAGTATCAACGAACACAGCGATAACAACGGTGCCAGCCTGGCCGGTGACCTGGCCGCTCTGGCGGTATCTCTGTTCTTTGCAATTGCCTTAACGGCGGCACGCAAAGCGCGCTCGCAATCAATGATACCTGCCCTGCCACTCGCCTATATCCCCTGCGCACTGCTGTTACTGCCATTTGTCGATCCGCTGTCGATACCCCACTCACAGTGGTGGCTGGTGGCACTGCACGGGGGATTTTTTATTGCCTTAAGCTCTTGCCTGCTGGCACTGGG
>CAZNOB010000298.1:1409-5506 GCA_964574535.1 uncultured Granulosicoccaceae bacterium
GAAAGTGCGACTAAAGATACACGCGGCCAACTGCTGGCTGCCAATCAGATGGTAATTACCGCAGGCATGTTTGTTGGCCAGTTTATGTTTAATCTGGCACCACCTGAATCAAACACCATGTTTATCGTCGGTGGCATGCTGGCCAGTCTGGCACTTGTACCAATGGTGCTCAGTCGACGCACAGGACCAATGGTTTCAGAAAACGAAACAATGAGCCTGAAAGATGTCTTTCAACGCTCGCCTCTGGGTATGGTGGGCTGCTTTTTTGCCGGTCTGTTATTGTGGTCGATGCTGGGCATGCTACCAGTGTACGGTGCCGCCAGAGGCATCACAGGCTTCGAACTGACTTTGCTCACCGGTGCAGCGATTCTGGGGTCTTTTTTAATGCAGTATCCCGTGGGCTATCTGTCTGACCGCTACGATCGCCGAACCATCACAGCGGTGTTGGTACTGGTCTCGCTATTGGCAAGTTTAGTATCTCCATTCGCGCTCAGTATCCACTTATGGTTGTTGTTATTGCTTATTGCAATCAGCGCAGGAATATTCGGTTCACTCTATGCGATCAGTATTTCGCAAACTTTTGACAGTCTAAAACAGACCGAAATGGGTGCCGCCATGGGAGCGCTTGTGATGGTTTATGCACTGGGCGCCATAGCAGGGCCATTGGCGAGTTCTTACTTAATTAAATTTGTTGGCCCCGACTCCTTGTTCTACCTGCTCTTTGGGATGCAGGCTCTGCTGCTAAGCTACATCGTATATCGCATAAATCAGCGTGATCCGCTGCCAATTGAACAACAGGAAGCCTACGTCGTACAAGGTGCCCTGGGTGGTGCCGGTGTTGAACTGGATCCTCGCACCGAATTCAATGAAACAGAACAGCCACTAAGTAGCGGTGCAGAGCTCGCTGTTATTTTAGCACTCAGTGAGCCGGAAGCAGCCATTGTACAGGCCGCTGATACCGTTAAAACGAATCCCACTGAGCTACTCTCGGTGTCATATGCAATGGCACAAATTGAAGGTGTGGATAGCAAAGCACTAATGGATGCAATGAGTCAGGTAGTGCCGGAACGCCGCTCTGAAATAGCCGAGACCATCGCCATGGCCTGGCCGGAAGGCGCTACCGATATCGTTACCTGGCTGCTGGATGAAGCCGCAAATGATGCCCCTGAAACAATTGCAGGCATGGCCCAGGCAGTTCCGGACAGAGGCTCTGAAATTATCGAAGCAGCGATCGATCAATTTAGCGATTCAGATGCTGAACCCTCAGTGGTACAGGAATTCGTCGAGAGCTATGTTGAAACAATTGGCGATCACGTAGACAATCTGCGTCCTGCCGATCGCGATGACGACAACTCCAGCGAGCACCTGGCTGAAGTCTATGCAGCTGTCACTGAAGCGATGCCCGAACAATCGGTCGAACTGGCACAGAGCATGACCGAAGCTGTGCCAAGCGCCGCCTCCGAGGTCACCGAAGCATTAGTAATCGCTGTTACCGGTGAAGACGATCAATACGATGAACAAGCATCCGAAGCAATCAGCCAGCACATGAGTAACCTGGCAGATGCCGTACCGGAACAAATGGAAGACATCGCAGCATCCATCGTCGAGACCGTACCAGAAGCAGCAGACGATATAGACGAGGCTCTGCGCGAATGGCTGGAAAGCGAATCAGAGTCTTCTGAGCCAGAAGAACGGAAACCTGAATAGTCTGTACCTTGTTTTACTGTCGTCTGAACACAGGTATCCAAAGAGCTGAGTAGTCGCAAAAGTACTTTTCACTTCGTTTATAATCTTTCTAAGAATGAATGCTTCGGCTGGGACGACCCACTGGCATAAGCCAATAAAACTTACCCCGTTAACCGCAAGACAGCGCACCGCCACCCCATACAAACAGCCGCCCTTTATATAGTACGCAGATAATGCCGGTGATCAAACTGATTCAGTTGCCGATGCCATGCTTCTTCTTCATCAACCTTTACCTGGTGATACAACTGACAGAAATCTCTACCCAGTGCGTTTTGCAGATCATTGGCACGGTTGAATCTATCCAGTGCGCTGATCCATCTTCGGGGTAACGTCAACGCATCCGGACTAACGGTGGTTCCATGACTTGGTTGCGGCGCCGGTATCTTGTGTTCTATACCATGCTGGATGGCACACAGCAGCGCTGCGACTACCAAATACGGACAAGCATCGGCCCCGGCCATACGATGTTCGATACGGCTGTTTTCAGCAGAAGCACGTGGTAACCGGATTGCAACAGCACGATGATCGCGGCCCCAGTCTGCACGCACTGGCGCAAAGGTATCGGGGTCAAGGCGTTGATAGGAATTCGCGTTAGGTGCAAAAATACCCATGCAATCTGGCATCCATTGCAGTAAGCCGCCAATCGCATTCTGCATGACATCGGTCAGAAGATCATTATCAGTCGCCAGCACATTGCGACCATTATTATCCAGCAGACTAATATGAACATGCATGCCGTTGCCGGAATTGCCAGCCAGTGGTTTCGCCATAAACGTTGCCATTGACTTGTGTTTAAGAGCAACACTGCGGACAAGGCGTCGGAGTAAACAAGCCTCGTGACATGCTTGCAGCAGATCACCCGTGTGTTGCAGATTAAGTTCGAATTGTCCTTCGCCATATTCAGTCAGCGCACTGCCAATCGATATCCGTTGTGCTTCGCAGGCACTGCTGACCTCGGCCAGAAACTCGGCATGATCCGAAAGTAACTCAAGATTGTATGTTTGCGGACCTCTGAATGCAGGCAACCTGTCCCCTCCCTGCAACGGTGCAGGGGAATTAATCCCCGCTTGCAGCAGATGAAACTCAAGCTCAATTGCAATGACCGGCTTTAGATTTAATTGACTGAATCGTCGCTGGCAACGACGCAATACCTCGGTCGGGTTACAAAACCAGATGTCATCACTATCGCTGCTAATTTCTGCAAGAACCTGAGCGGCTGGTTCTTTTTGCCATGGCAACGGCACAAGCGTATTTTCGATTGCCCGCAACGGCCTGTCTGGATCGCCATCCTGGTAGCCAAACTCAATATTGTCGGACGCGCTGCCAAACGTGTCGAGCATTACGGTTGCTCGAGGGATCATTAATTCGCCCCGATACAACTTCGACAATTGGTCCACAGGAAGTCTCTTCCCGCGCAGGATGCCATTGATGTCCGGCACCATCACTTCGACGTGCCTGATGTTCGGATAATCGTGTAAAAATAAGTCTGGATCGTCCATATACCTGGCTCTGGTGTCTAATAGACAATCTGTCATTTTAGGATTAACCATCGATTCACTGCAAACACTAAAAACAAAGATATAGGTGCTAGTTTCGCCGGTCACCTCGTGAACAATGCAGGCTAATCCGTACTATGCCAATGAGTTCTCAAATTCTGTAATTTCCAATAATGGCCATTTTAATACAAGCCTTTGACGTATGTTATTGATCCGCGGTCAGAATATAGACAGATCCCATTTTCTTATGAAGGCCAAAACCCTGGAATTTCAGATTAACAAAGTAAATGTCCTTACAGTTTGGACGATACCCGTGCACTGTTAATATCAGCCGGTTTAAAACAATAAAAATAATAATATGAAAAATACACTTAGCACTTTAACAACGAGCGTTATGCTCACAAGCTTCCTCTCTGCCTGTTCTATTCTGCCCCAATCTTCTGAGCCGGAGTTGGGGGCTGCACTCGCATCACCATCACTCGCGTCACTATCAGAAGAAACTCACCAATCAGGACACGGCACAACCCTGATCGTTAATGACGTTCTGTTCGACTTTGAGAAAGCTGAACTACATTCGGGCGCAGACAAAATTGTTTCCCGTGCGGTCGACTATTTGCGTTCCAATCCAGATAGTGAAGTGACTATTGAAGGCCATACCGATCATATAGGCCCCAAAAGTTATAATCAGAAACTATCTGAAAAGCGTGCCAACGCAATTGCGAATGCACTTAAGGAAAATGGAATCAGTGCAGATAGAATTTCCACCATCGGTTATGGCGAGACCAAACCATTGGCGAGTAATGACACAGCAGATGGCAGACGTACAAACCGTCGAGTTGAATTAATTTTGCAGAA
>CAZNOB010000299.1:0-5497 GCA_964574535.1 uncultured Granulosicoccaceae bacterium
CCTTCTGTTGTGTAGTCAAGGTAATTGTTGCCACCAGTGGTCCCAGGAGTTCTTTGATCCTTTCCACTCATTGTGATCCATCGGTAAAAAAGTGACTGATGTGTTGTCTGACAGTCCGCTGGATCTTTCTGCTCTGGTCACTACCTGTAGATTGATTTCGTCTGTATATGTGCGGAAATAGGTGGCCAGGCTCTGCCTTAGATCATTGATGCCGGTGTCGGTAAAGTGATATTGATCCAGTTCTGAGTCATCAAAAACTTCACCATGCAAATTGTTTTGCGTGTTGGAGATAACAAAAACTGCTTTTGTGGGATCTAGTGTTGAAAATCGATCACGCAGATGGCGCCAGCGCATGAGCTCTTGTTCAAATGTCTCTTCAATGCTGAAGCGACGCCCGTCAGCTTCAGTGATATAAAAGCTGTGCCAGAAGTAAAGATTAAATTCTGCCCAGTAGGCGCGACCTTTGTGGATCTTGATATCGCTCAGGGAAAAATCAGGAATTTGTTGGTTTAGCAGCTTGATGGTGCTTGCCGGAGGGCAGATTAACCAGTCAAACAGTCCGGATGGTGTGTCGGAACCTGAGTGCTTCAGACGGCGCAACTGGTGAGCTGTCTGGCAGGACATCCCAAGACTGACCATTATTTTATTTCTCATTTGGCGCATGGTTCAATCACTTCGGGGACCAAAAACTGTGGTGTATGGAGGTGTTATTGCCGAACAATCTGCAGTATGACCTATCACGCCTGTGTTCTTCCCAAGTGTGATGCGGCAATTGATTTAGGGATTACACCAGCAAAAAACGAAAACGACTTGCCTGCAAGCGGATTCCTCTGGCGTAGTTTGCTAATTGTAAGGAAAAATATTAGCAGAATGGCGGCAGAGAGGTATAGCATAGGAGTAATGGGCTACCCGCAAATTCGGGGCATATCAACCACGCCTCCCGTAATCTGTAACGCTTGTACATTAGCCAGAGTCTGTGCGGCCCGGTCGCTACTGCCACGCAGGCCCCTGGTGGCCGTCCGGGAAAGAGGTTCGTGGCGAGGGTGTGAGACTTTCGAGTCATATCTTTTGATCAATTGGGGTGAATAGTTGTTCTTCTTTAACGTAGTGATCGAAATAGCTGGCCAAAATCTCGTTTACGTGGCAGATCATTCGTTTCCGAACAATCACTCGGCAGACAGAGTAATTATTCAAGCTCGCAGGCGGGTAGCGCAAGCTCATCTCCTGTAGTTGCAAGCTGACTAATGGATTAGATTTTGGATTAAGGCAATGGAATCGTCGATTTACAAGTACGTACTGCGGTATAGCCGCAAAGAGCAAGTGCTGATTCTTGTGGCCACTGTGCTCTCGATGCCGCTGATTTATTATTCACTGGAAATTCCCAAACTTATTATCAATCGTGCTATCGGTGGTGATAGCATTCCCTCTGAAATTCTGGGTTTTGAAATCAATCAAATCAGCTATCTGCTGGTGCTCTGTTGTGCGTATTTGTTACTGACTGTGGTTAATGGCGGTATTAAATATCATCTGAACGTTTATCGCGGTGTGCTCAGTGAGCGGATGTTGCGAAGACTACGCTATCAGCTTTACAGCCGTGTGCTGCGCTTTCCCATTCCTTACTTCAAACGCATATCCCAAAGTGAGGTGGTGCCAATCATAACCGCCGAAACCGAACCACTGGGCGGTTTTATCAGTGATGCGTTTGCGCTGCCTGCATTTCAGGGTGGCCTGCTAATCACCTATCTGGCGTTTATTTTTAATCAGGATGTGTTCCTGGGTATTGCTGCAACCGCCATCTATCCATTGCAGATGTATGTGATCCCGAAGCTTCAGAAGAAGGTCAATGAATTATCACGCAAACGGGTACTGACGGTTCGTTCACTGGCATCCCGAATTGGCGAGGCATTTGCCGGCACCACCGAGATCCGTTCCCTTGATACCTCAAAATACGAACGTGCCGAAATTACCAACAGACTCGGTAATCTTTTTGAAATACGAAAGGAAATTTATAAGCGCAAGTATTTTATAAAGTTCTTAAATAACTTTTTAAATCAGATTACCCCATTCTTCTTCTATCTTGTTGGTGGCTATTTTGTGATCAAAGGTGAGCTTTCACTGGGGGCATTAATTGCGGTGCTGGCCGCGTATAAAGATCTGGCGGGTCCCTGGAAAGAGCTTCTGAAGTACTATCAAGTGAAAGAAGATATTCGGGTCAAGTACTCGCAGATCATCAACCAGTTTCAACCTGCTGATATTCTGGATGAACAGATGCTCGACAGTGACGTCACCCCTGCTCGGCCACTGACCGGAAAGATGCAATCTAACGGACTCACGTTTGAAGAGGATAACGGTGTCAAGCAACTGGATGGCGTAAGTTTCGAGTTTTCAGTATCGGATCATGTGGCCATTGTGGGGCCGTCTGGCAGCGGTAAAGAAGAACTGGCTCGACTGTTGTCCCGGCTGGATAACCCGACTCAGGGGCGGCTGCAACTTGATGGCAATAATATGGCAGATTTGCCAGTGGCGTTGGCCAGTCGCCATATCAGCTATGTCGGGCAGGGCGCTTATCTGTTTAATGGCACGGTACTCGACAACATCTGCTATGGCCTGAAAAATCGTCCGATAGCAACTGAAGCTGATTCAACCACCGATGACCCTGCAAGGGATGAAGCCAGACGAACCGGCAACAGCGAACTGGATATCCATTCGCAATGGCTAAACCCTGAAGCCGCAGGCGTAGACAGTGAAGCAGCACTGGAAGCCACGGCAATCGAGCTACTGCCGGTGGTTGATCTGGAAACCGATATATACGAGCTGGGGCTGCGTAATAAATTAGCTGACAACCCGAATGCAGAGCTCGAGCAAAAACTGTTGCAGGCACGGCAAAAGCTCAGTCATGAACTAACCAGTGGTGAACTGGCTCCACTTGTCGAGTTGTTTGACTATGATCAGTACAACACCAATGCGACAATAGCGGATAATCTTTTCTTCGGAGTGCCGCGTGAAAGATCAACCGCAAGACTGGATCTGGTTTGCCACTCCTATGTGAAAGGTACTCTGGCACAAACCGGATTGCTTGAAGACTTGATTCTGGCAGGCAAGAATGCCGCCGCAACAATGGTTGAACTATTTTCCGATCTGCCGCCGGGTCATGAATTTTTTAATCGTTTTTCATTCATCAGCTCTGATGATTTACCACAGTATAAATTGTTGCTGGATCGCATTGAAATTGATGGCCTTGATGCCATCAGTGATGACGAACGCGAACAGCTTTTAGCGGTTGCCATATTACTCATACCGGCTCAACATCGTCTTGGTATCGTTGATGAGGCAATTCAATCCCGTCTGGTAGCGGCTCGCCATCAACTGGTTGACAGAATGCCTGCAGATCTGCGTAACCGGATCACCCTGTTTAGTGCTGACCGTTATAGCGGTGAACTATCGGTGCAGGATAATATACTTTTCGGTAAGCTTGCTTACGGGCAGGCAAAAGCGGAGGAGCGTATTGGAGAGCTTATCCGCTCAACGATAGAGCAGGTCGGCATCTATCATGATGTGATGCGACTAGGGCTAAGTTACGATGTCGGGATTGGCGGGGCGAGTATTCCGGTTGATCAACGGCAAAAAATCGCACTGGCTCGCGCTCTGATCAAAGATACGGATATTTTGGTGGTTAATGATGCAATTAGCGTACTGGATAACGAATCCCAAAGCAGGATCATTGATAAAGTACAACAACGATGCAGGGAACGCGGACTGATCTGGGTACTGTCTCAAGAAAGCCTTGCTGAAAATTTCACGCGAACACTTGCGCTCGAAAAGGGGCGGGTGGTCACATAGAAAACAGTTCGCGATAAATCAGGAGACCATTGTTTAGCCCGTAATATCCACAAAGTCGACGGCACCTCACTTGAATTTTGATTCCACTCAAAGATAACTTGAAGATGGATTTTTTGTTTTGCAAATATCAATAGGTATTTGACGCAGGAAGACAAAAAGTTTTACAACAAGGGGCTGTGAAAATAAATTTCTGCGCGATAGGCTCGCCGTTTTGTTAATTGTCCGGGCTGGACTTTACGTTGTTTTATTGGAATTTTATTCAAATAATGAATGACAAGATTACACCCGTGTGGCAGGAGACGCAGCAACAATGAGTATGGTAGAAGAAGTAGAGGCACTTAGAAACGTTCCGTTGTTTGCAAGCCTTGATGAAACCAAATTAAAGCTGTTGTCGTTTACCAGTGAGTGGGTTGAATATCAGCCCGGACAAAGCCTCTGTAAAGAAGGAGAAAAAGGCGAGGATGCCTTTGTTATTATGCAGGGCGAGGTTGACATCTATGTCGAGACTAAAAACGGCCCCCTGTTAGTTGCCGGTCACGGCGCTGGTGAAATAGTGGGTGAAACCGCAATTGTTTGTGATGTTCCGCGAACCGCCAGTGTGGTGGCAAAAAATGAACTTGTTGTGCTTAAAATTAGCAAAGAAGTTTTTATGCAATTGATTGAAGGATATCCGGAAGTGGCGGTGGCCGTTATTCGTGAGCTGGCCATGCGGGTCAACGATGGCGTTCGCATCGCACTGCGGGATATGGAGTAACCTTGTAGCAGCCGGATTAACCCGAAATCCGGATACATGCCTCGCGCCAAAAATGCGGTAAACTGTATCCAATATTTTGAACAGTGACCCGCCATGTTATCAACGCTAGCCTCCCAGATTGGCAACACTCGTCTGTGTGAACTTCAACGTCTCGGAAAAAATAGCCGGGGCAACCGGATCGCTGTAAAACTGGAAGGCGATAACCCGGCCGGGTCAGTGAAAGACCGCCCTGCAATGAATATGATCCAGGCGGCAGCAAAACGCGGCGATATAAAACCGGGCGATACACTGATCGAGGCCACCAGCGGCAATACCGGTATTGCCCTTGCCATGGCAGCGGCAATTGGTGGCTACCAAATGAAGCTGATCATGCCTGAAAACCTGAGCGAAGAACGCAAGGTAACAATGACAGTTTACGGTGCAGAATTGATTTCGGTCACCAAAGAACAGGGTATGGAATACGCACGCGACCTGGCGCTGGATATGCAAAAGTCCGGTGAAGGTATCGTACTTGATCAGTTCAGTAACCCCGACAATCCCGCCGCACACTATATTTCAACCGGTCCGGAAATCTGGCATGCGACCGAAAAAAAGCTGACTCACTTTGTGTCCTCCATGGGCACCACCGGCACCATTATGGGAATGTCTCGATACCTTAAGGAGCAAAACCCTGATGTGCAAATTGTGGGTGTGCAGCCCGCAGACAAAGCAGAGATACCCGGTATCAGAAGATGGCCCGTCGAGTACCTGCCGAAAATCTTTGATGCCAGCCGGGTCGACACCATTCTGGATGTCAGTCAGGAAGAAGCAGAACACTACTCCCGTGAGCTGGCAACACAGGAGGGTATCTTTTGCGGGATCTCCTCTGGTGGGTCAATGGCGGCTGCGCTGCGGTTGAGTGAA
>CAZNOB010000300.1:0-5490 GCA_964574535.1 uncultured Granulosicoccaceae bacterium
CTAACTAACGCTTTGCTTGTCTTTGCTGCAATACGACCTTTATCGGTAAATCTTAGCTCAGCACCATCCTCTATATCTTCATTAATTGGAACTAATGATGACAACCCCAGAACTTTCCAACTACATATTCTCCCGGATGCAGCCTTATAGCGTATTGTATATTTTTTTCGTCCTATTTTTTATGCTTTATCTTAAGCCATTTCAATAGAGGGAGCCTGAATCAAAACAGAATTTACCCAAGTTAAGCATCTACGGTTTTGATTGCTTTTATCATCTCCCACCATTTCTGCTCGTTCTACAATCTCGGCAAGATACCAGTCCCCGTTATATTTTATTTTCTTTGCCATAGAACTCAGAAAGATTCGCTGTTGATCAACATGTTAACACTGCCACAGCCGGTGTGTATTCTATACAATGTAAATCTGCGATACGATGCTTTGATATTTGAGTATAATCTGTTTTTTAGGCTTAAACTATACCAACTATAGCTTTGACGCTTGCTTAAGAAGCCTCCCTAATTCCCTGAAGTCGACTTCCTCAGACGAAGCAATATTAATGTGCCGACGTAACTTCCCTGAACCAAGCAAAAGCCCTTTTGGATCATTTAACTCTGCACCTTTACTGAACGATATGTGTACGTGTTGCTTTTGAATAAAGATGCCACAGAATTGCCCTTCTTTTTGATCAGGTTTTAAGGTGAAAAGTGTTCCACCAAATTTCTGAACAGTTTTTGATGCGGAAATTGTACTTAAAACAAAGTGCTCAAGCTCATCCGCTAAGGAGATCATACAAAAAGTGTCCATTACCATATAAATTTCTCCTAAGCTCAATTTTAAAATCAGGTCTTATAGTTCTGGCAATTAAAGGCGATATTCCTGCCGCCGCAGCAAGTACATGCACGAGCATACCCGCTAATATACCTGGTCATATTCTGACTCAACCAACTCCACTAAGCCTGTCCCAGCCAGCCTAAATTTATCAAAATCCTCTGCAAGATGCAGATTACCTGAATACACCAACCTGGCTTCATCTTCCAAAACTGCCCCATTAGCGTATCTAGCGCTAACATGAGTTAAAAGAAGGTTGGGAATGCTTTTTTTCTCAGCGAATAATGCAATCAGCCGTGCATAGCTATGACCGACACTTATCGCTCTTTCTTTCATGCTTTCGGCGTATGTTGACTCATGCACTAACACATCACAGTCAACACATACGGACTCTAGTAGATCAGGATTATCATTGTCTCCGCAGATAATTATTTTTCGAGGCTTTCTGGCAACCCTGTTGAATTCATTTGCGATATATTTAATCCCATTGAAATCAATGTCTTTCCCCGATTTTAATTCCCCCCAAAGTGGTCCTTTGGGAATACCCGCTTGTTGTAGTTTTTCAACGTTAAGGGTTGCCTCAACTACCGCCTCAACAAACGAAAAACCAAAACACTCGATTCTATGCGAGAGAGGAAAAGACGTAACCGAAAATTGCCCAAAAGCAGCGTTGTCCACGGTCTCTGGTGTTATGAATTCTAATTCATAAGGCAAATACAACTCTGATAATTGCTGTGTCTGTTCTATCCACTCTTCTGTTCCTGCGGGTGCGACTATTTTCAATAGTGATGTTCTGCCGTTCAAGCCAGCACTAGCGAGTAAACCCGGGAGACCATAACAATGATCTCCATGTAGGTGGGTAATAAATAATCCAGCCATTGTAGTTAACGAAAGTTGCGAATTTAGTATCTGTTGTTGCGTGCCTTCTCCGCAGTCTACTAGATACCATGCCTTTCCCTTGCTTTCTAGCAAAGCAATTGCACTAACATTTCGAGTTTTCGTGGGTGCGCCTGAAGAAGTCCCTAAAAACAAAATTTCCATAACTTTACCTGTGTTCCTATTTTCACTTAACGTCAAACAGCCACACTTTATGTGTTGGTTTTACTGTGTCCTAAATCATCAAAAATATCTAATGGTGCAGGTTTAATAGAACTTAGATTGGACGATAATCTGAATAACTCTTACGGTCCGCCCCACTCAATCAGGGAGATTCTGCTTGCATCGTTCACTTCGGAAATAACAACCGTGACGGCCTCTGAAAAGCCGGGTCCAGAGATAGCCACATAGACCCAACCTGTATCTTCGGGTTTCATGTCAGGCCAGGTGGTCATTTCATTCATAACTTCTATATGATCAACAGGACCATCACCATATTCGATCATTTCGTCTAGTTCCTTTTGAATATCATCCCGTACAGAGTCAGAAAGGAGCTTCCTCGCTTTTATCGTATTTCCACTGACCAGCGCTCGGACAAAATTCAGTGCAATACTACCGTGTGGGGTTTCAGATGGATTCATGTTGCTCTCTATTTCCAGGGATAACGCCTCGCATCAGTCGCCAATGCGTAGCTTTCTGATAGTGCGACTCAAGCTGTTGCCGGTATTCTCGTATGTTTAGCTACGTTTACGTTTTCCTCATTTGAGGGAATTGCAAGTATCACCTTTCTACTATCAATCATAGGCTCTTTACATTTTAGCTGGCTCTGCCGCTGGGAGTTGAAAGGCGTCGCCTAACAAGTGCGCAGTTGAAAGCATGGCAATTTTGACACCGCGTGGATTGCCCGTCTGAACTGATTCTTTATGTTGCGCCATGTTCTATTAGTAGTTTCCTGACGCTTGCATACTCTTTTAATCGGTCAAAATCTTTATCCTTTGGATCAGATATTCTTTTAAGATCCATATTGTCGTTCACATCTGCCAACTTTACGTTGCGAGCAATTGGATCTATTGCTGCTCGGGAAGCAGCCTGAATTCTACTTTCCCCGGGCTTTTTGGTTAGGGCGTCAATAGCTTTGACTATTTTAGGATCAAATCCTTCAGCTTTCAAATCTTCGAGCGTGACATCTGTGTCTTCTATAACATCATGAAGAACAGCCGCTATCATCTCATCCGGTGTATTGACTGCAAACATAAGGCGTAGTGGGTGCAATAGATGCGGCTTTCCAGCCTTGTCTATATCTCCTGCGTGATTTTTTGCGGCGATCTCAATTGCCCGTTCGATTGTACTCATTATGTTCCTTTAATCATAACGCTGGCTTTAGCAGCGATTTATGTGGGATTTGCGTTGTTGTTAAGCGGAGCGACAGCGACACCACAATGAAAATACCGTGTAACTTGTCGGATTACATGCCAACGTTATGAGTGATTTACTAACCATTTGGTGAGAAGTGCAATTCAAAACCTGATTCCGAGAGAGCTTGAAGCGCAAAAACATCTTTTTCGTAGTCCGGATATTGCTGCCCAAACGTTTTCAATGCAATAAAGTTAATATCTGTAGGTGATATCTTGTGTTGGTTGAAATCCCATGGATCTGTTATACCTAATATAGTTGCGAACTGTCTGCTTAACTCATTTCCTTCCGCGATTCCAAACAATGTTTGGTTTACTACAGCTCCCTCGTTAGTTCCGATGTACTGTTCCTTACTGTAACCGAGATGTTCCGCGATTTCTTTTGAGTATGGGCCGATACATATTACTTCAGCAAACATCCCCATATTTCAGCTCCTATTCTTTACATAAGGTTCACAACAGCGGCAAAGTGCGCAGCGTTCAATTTTCCATATAGTGATCGTAGCGAATGGCAATTTGAATGGCGCGTGCTTTTTCGGCTTCGTGTTATTGTTATATCGTTTGTATTTATATATAAAGTCCGTATTCAATCGTTCATCGCTGGTGGCGGCTCTACATCACCTACACGCCTTGGGATAAGGTGGAAATGTATATGATCTATTTTTTGACCTGCAACTCTTCCTGCATTAGCTCCAAAATTGAATCCCATAACTAGCTCGTCAAGCTTGATTATTTGCATCCTACATTGCTTTGCGAGATTGAAGATACTGACCAATTCATCTGAAGGCAAATCAAATACATGATCAAAGTGTTTTTTACTTATAATCAGACTATGCAATTCAGTAACAGGATATTTATCTCGTACAGCATAGCTGAGATCGTTTTCTGCAAAGATTTCTAATTTTTCTGGGCTGCAAAACAAACAAGTGGTTCTTTCCATTCTATGTATCGATCTAGCTTAAAGATATAACTTATATTATACCGAATCTTCCAATATAGAGAGATACCAAAATTTCCGTTCACTGGATATGCCGAATATCCTGGGTATGCGATTGGCAAACTCATATTGTTCCTATTTGGTTTTTGTGTATCTGAACAGTACTAAAAAGTTCTTGAAAAGCTCGCCTGATTTAATCGGGTCTGCATCCTGTGTATCCTATAAAGATAGATGCTTTGGCAGCAGCGGCTGACACGTTTTTAAAAGGAATTGTAATCCCACATAATCCTGTTCGGGTCGCCAAGGCAGAAACAACGGACCAGTCAAATCATGCCAGTATTCAGCACAGGGGATCGGACGCTGGAAAAACGTGCGAGAATCAGCATATATTGAGTACAGAACCCAGCCAATATGAGCAGCCCATCAATCATAGTAATGATCGAAATATTCTTCAAAATTGCGATACGCACCGAGTCCGAGTGTATCGAACTCATCCGCACCCGCCTCAGCCCGTACACCAATGACCTTGAGTGCTTCATTTATAGCCCCGTGAGGCACTCTATCTGATGCAAATAATGGCAAGTCCCGCCCCTTTCTGTAAACCGCGGAAGCCTGGTCACCAGCTCCACCAAAATAGTCGGTTTCGACCAAAGCATAGTCACCCTCAGTTATCATTGCAGCAACGTAGTGAGCAAAGCTTCTGTCAATAGTGACTTCCGAGTGACTATTACCAAAACCGATATCGAGCTGATCCGCCCAATAGTCACTATGGTTTGCATTCATCGGAACAATCACAAATTCACCAGCACGAATTAATGACAAATCAAATTCCGAAACACGCTCGGCCCCTGCTGAAGGTTTGCAAACTATGGCTGATATGTGATGACCCATTGTATTGTGCTGACGCTTTGCTTCAGCAGCAGTGTATGTGGTGTACGGCTTTTGGTAAAGTGGAGCGCAGCGGGAACAAAAAACTCGGTTGCGACCAAAGCATAGTCCCCCTCAGTTATCATTGCGGCAACGTAGTGAGCAAAGCTTCAGCATCAGCTGGTTTATGAGATTTCTGAACGAGAAAGTGGCCCGTATGGCAAATACTGAGGAGCGGTGGTTGTCGGAGGGTGAGAAACGTCGCGAGGACGTGAGAATTTGAGTCAGATATTTCTATTAGTCGAGGCGAATAGTTGTTCTTCTTTAACGAGAGTGATCGAAATAGCTGGCCGAACTATCGCGTCCTCAGTAGATCATTCATTCTCTGACATCCACCTTGGTGACAAGAAGATTCTGGGAGGGACGTTTCAAATGCAAGGTACTGCTTGATGAGCAGGCGATTCTCAGCTGCATGGCTTACGTTGATCTAAATCCCGTTAAAGGCTGGATAATTCACGAAATCGACGGCATGTCACTTGATCTTTTTCTCCACAGCAAATATTTTCTTATT
>CAZNOB010000301.1:0-5444 GCA_964574535.1 uncultured Granulosicoccaceae bacterium
CTTCATTTCGATTTGCCGCACCGGAGAGTCTCGATATTGTTAACGGGCAGCAGGTTGCATTCTCGATTGACACAGAAATGGCACACCTGTTTTAAGTTGCGCTTTGCGCCGCTGTTGATTGTTGTCGAGTATCATTGTCAGGGGCACGGACTCGCGATCACCACACTATCATTCGCCGTCTTTTTTGCGGCTAAAGGGACTGCCGCCTGCGTGCGTACCAGTTCTCGAATGCAAGTCATCAATTCGTTTCAATTTGAGTTAGAATCGCGATCATCAGGTGTGTACTGTTGCTGCTTTGCGTTACCCGCTAATAAGTGCTTATCCAGAAACAAGCGCTACTGCGAACCACTGAATGCACGCAATCTTTCACCGACTACATGTAGTTATTTAGAGTGATAAGCGATAGATTCGAAAAACCAAACGCCACTGTATTTCAGTGTACTGTTTAACCGGAAGAAAAACTCATGGCTAATCTGATTCAGCCGCATGGCTCAGAAGTGTTAAAGCCGCTTTTCATAAGTGACGCACAGCAGCATAGTGAATTGTCTGCCGAGGCAGAACAACTGACTGCTATCGCGGTCAGCTCAGCGACTGCTGGCAACGCGGTGATGCTGGGTGGCGGGTATTTTACGCCGCTCGACGGTTTTATGACCAGGGCCGATGCGTTATCAGTCGGTGACACCATGCATACCAGTAGTGGCCTGTTCTGGCCAACCCCGGTCCTCAATCTGGTGACTGACGCCAGATCAGTTAAAATTGGCGATCGAATTGCGCTGAAAGATCCCAATGTCGAGGACGCTCCTGTTCTTGCTCTACAGCAAGTGACTGCGGTTGAAACCTTCAGCGCTGATGAACTCAACCAGCTTGTCCTGCAGGTATACGGTACCAATGATCAGGCTCACCCGGGTGTGGCAGAGTTTCTGGCGCAGGGCAATATAGCCATCTCCGGTCCGGTGCAGGTGCTGAACTTCAGTTACTTCGAAAAGGACTTCCCGGATACATTCAAAACGGCGGCAGACATCAGGCAGTCGATTGCTAATATGGGTTGGAAAAAAACTGTCGCATTCCAGACACGTAACCCCATGCATCGTGCACATGAAGAGCTTTGTCGCATGGCAATGGATCGCCTTGACGCAGATGGTTTGGTGATTCATATGTTGCTGGGTAAGTTAAAGCCCGGTGATATTCCCGCGCCGGTCAGGGACGCGTCGATTCGAAAAATGATCGAAGTCTACTTCCCTGAAAACTCTGCTTTAATCACTGGTTATGGTTTCGATATGCTCTATGCCGGACCACGCGAAGCGCTGTTGCACGCGGTCTTCCGACAGAACATGGGCGCTACACATTTTATTATTGGTCGTGACCATGCCGGGGTAGGGGATTACTATGCACCTTTCGGTGCGCAGGAAATTTTTGACAAAATTCCAAAAGATGCATTGAAAATAGAAATGTTTATGGCTGACCATACGGCGTATTCAAAAAAGCTTGATAAGGTAGTAATGATGCGGGAAGCACCTAACCATACAAAAGATGATTTCATCCTGTTGTCTGGTACAGCAGTGCGTGAAATGCTGGGTAACGGTGTTGCACCTCCGCCTGAGTTTTCACGCCCTGAAGTGGCACAAATACTAATGGATTATTATCAGAAACAGTCCTGACTAAAGTTCAGTGTATTTAGCCGATGTGCCGCGCGATTTATCGACAGGGTATTTGCGATCATTGGCTATTATTTTATTGGCTGCAGCGGTTTGTAAATCTATACCAGCCCGTTCCGCGATCAGCAGCAAGTAAAGTAATACATCGGCACATTCTTCCTGGAGTCGTTGATTCATTGCTGGTGTGGTGGCTTCGGCTTCGAAATCTTTTTCCGGTTTCCACTGTGCCAGTTCCAGCAATTCCCCGGCTTCAAGGTTGAGCGATAAAATGAGATCTTTCAGTGAATGAAACTGACGCCAGTCACGCGCGTCACGAAATTCAATCAGTTGCCGGGTGAGGTCATCAAGACTGGGGCGCGGTTGGGTCATTTTTTTTTACAGTTTTAACGGGTGTGATATGAGGCGGTCTGAATTGTGTTGCTGCAGACAGCGGACGCTTTCAATATTTCAGATTAACATTGGTGTAACTGCGAATCACTAAAAATGCGTATTGTTCAAATTTCAGATAGTCATATCTCGGTCAAAAATCCTGCTCGGACGGCAGATCTTGCCAACTGTATCATGGCAATTAACGACATCAGCCCTGCCGTGGATCTGGTTGTGCATACGGGTGATATTGTGCATGACGGGCTTCACGAAGAGTACGCTACTGCCAGACAGTTGCTCGATACTTTATTGGTGCCGTACCGGGTACTGGCCGGTAACCGGGATAATCGCTCTCTGCTGATGGAAGCCTTTTCTGATCACATCGAAGTCGATAAGTGGGCGGAGTATGTGCAATACAGCGTAGATGACTTTCCAGTACAGTTGTTGATGCTTGATACCGTTAGCAGCACCAGTAAAGGTGCGATGTGTGCGGATCGGCTTGCACACGTGCAGAAAATGTTGTCAGCTAACAACACCAAACCTGTCATCGTGTTTATGCATCACAATCCGTTTGAAGCCACTGAAATTCCCGATCCGTTTCAGTTTGAGGATTGGGCTGATGTGGAACAATTACAGAAAATATTCGCACAATCAAATCAAATACAGGCCGTTTACTGTGGGCATATTCATCGCAATGTTGACGCAGTTATGGGCGATAATTTACCAGCAAGCGCAATTTCCTGTATGGCGTGCGACCTGCGTAAAGGTCAGTTGAGTGAATATGATCGCACCTGCGCGATGTTTAAAGTTATTGAACCGGTCCTGTAAAAATCCTGTCACTTTGCGGTCGGTTGAAGTTGTATAACTGTCATCTCGCAGCGAGTGCCAAATCGAAGAATGGGGCCCCATGTTCCAGTGCCGGGTGAGACATACAAGTGTTTATGGTTGTTTGTGAAGTGCCCGCTCATATAGGGAAATTGCCGCTTTACTGCTAGTCCGAATGGCCAAATCTGTCCGCCGTGGGTGTGACCGGAGAGCATCAAGTCAACGTGCCGGTTTTGCGCTGATTGCCAGCCCTCGGGTTTGTGATAAAGCAATACATTAAAATCCGTACTTTCAAAAGCTATTGCGGGTAACTGTTTGTCGACTTGTAGCGGATCATCTGCGTCATCAATGCCAATAATATTGATGCCCCTGAATTTTTGCGTTTGATTGCGCAGTACAGTTACCCGGTTGGCTTCTATCGCGTTGATCGCTTTTTGCAGATCGACATAGCGTTCATGATTGCCAAGGCACATCCAAGTCGGACAGGTGATGTTAGCCAGAGGATCAAGATAAGCTGTGTTGACCTTGCTTGAGTCCAGAAGATCACCGGTAATAAAAATACCATCCGGTTGATGGGACAGCGCTTGTTCAACACATTTTTTTACAAACGCACGGCTTCGACTGCCAGCGTGAACATCACTTATTTGTATAAAACAAAATGGTGCATCGATTTTCCCGCTAGAGATAGTTAGTGTTTTATTGTGAATTTTATGGGCAGTAAATACCCCATAGGCACATAGCAACAGCCATAAACCCAGCGCTATGAAACCGGTAATTGGTGCTGGCAGAAACAGCAGTAAAGGTGTGCAAATAATCAGTGCTGTGATAAGTACTGTGGTCCAGCCGATCAGTTGCAGTGTGGGCCACTTAAAGTAAAGGTTTGCCGATTGCACCGAAAACCACATCCACACTGTCAGTGGCATTGCAAACAACACACTGCCACCAATCATGGGCAATAAGCTGGTATTGCTTAACCATGCCAGTAACACTGTCAGTGGCACACAAACGGCCAGCCAGAGTAATACACTGACTACGGCGAAAAATTGAAGTCTTCTGATGGTGGTACCCTCGATGCGCCATCCGGCTATGGTAGCAGGACTCAGTGATCGGTATCACTGTGGAATATCGAGGCGGGATTACAGATTAATGCTTCGGAATCCTGGTGCGCCAGCGGCGTGTGAGCCATACGGCGACCAGTGGTAATAAAAATGACCATCCGGCGAACCCGGTTCCGCTAAAGCTGAGGGTGATGTCACTGGAAATCGAAAATCGCCCGTCGTTAAATCGGCTTTCAAACGGCAGGCTGATCAGTGCGTGTGAATCGTTGGGACCATGGCTTGCCAGAAATTCATGGGAGTAGGCATCGTATACTTCGATAAAGTGGTCGTAGTAGCCGCTGGGGTAGCCGCTGTCCAGATCTGCTTCGATAAAATATGAATCGTATGAAACAGCGCCGTGAATACTGAAATTCCCTGTGACCGCATATTCTGTCCAGGCCCCACCGCCGAGGCTGAGATAGAGCACGGCGTAAACCAAAGAAGTTGTGTTAGTGGTGTCAATATCGAGCGTTAAACTAAAGTTGGAGTAATGTCCGTCCCGATCATAGTCAGTGTTCAGAACAATGGAAGATTGCTGAATCCAGTAGTGATTGTTGTGTGACAAGGGTTGTCTCAGACTGGCGGATGATCTCGCCTTTGCCGCAGGCTGTCTTGCTGGTGTAATATTGGTTGCGTACCGGTGTGAAGTGGACTCTCCGTTTTCCTTGAGAATAGCTTCTCGCTCAGTCGCGTGTGCTGAAGGACCAATACACAGCAAGGCAAGCATGGCGATTAACTGAACAATCGCTGGATAAATGGCATTAAGTCGGGGAAATTTCTGATAATCGATCAAGGTTAGTCCTATGAGTAAGCCGTCCTCAGATTTCTATGAGGCCACAGGATCACTGAATACTTTCTGAACTTTTTCCATATTTCAATTGAATTATTTTTGGTCATCGCCGAAACTAATTCCTAACTAACAAATGCTTCCGCAGAATGGTCTGTGACGGGTGGATCTGTCACAGTTGGTCCTGGGGTAGTTGCAAGGCAACTCAATGAATGAGCAGGAATTTGGAACGTGTCCCACCTTTTTATCAATTGCATTTAATGGTGAGGTGTGGAGTGTCGCTTTGAAAGTGGCTGCAGTAGTAGGCACTATTCTTTGTTTAATCAATCACCTGCCAGATTTTGTACAAGGTACATTCGGTACGGTAAATATGGTGCAAATTGCGCTGACCTATAGCGTACCCTTCTGTGTATCTACCTATTCATCCGTCCGGGCAATCAGGAGATTTTGCCTGCCGGCTGAGGGTTAATCTAATTTGGCCCGACAGTCTGTTAGTTGTCACCCCGCTGTCTGCTCTAATCCGCCAGCGGTAGTCAAAAATTGCTTATTTGCGTCAATTAGTCCTTGTTTAATTAAATAATCGTCTAGTTCCTGTTGATTAAAGTAATCGACCTTTTCGCCGAAACTCGTCGGGCAGTTGGGAGTTGTTGGGGAAACTTAAACACGGGACGTTTATATGGCGATCACTGGCGCACACTATTCTCGCACAGCGCT
>CAZNOB010000302.1:0-5403 GCA_964574535.1 uncultured Granulosicoccaceae bacterium
GAAAATACGGGTAAGTATTCGGCCCGCTTTGAAATAAACGCGTAGAAATATACTGTTCGACCTGAACAGGCTAATTATATTCTCCACGCCTCAGGCTCGACAGGGGCACCTAAGGGTGTCGTCATTTCACACTAGGCCATCGCCCCGGCTATGTGAAACTCTGATCCGTCTACTGGGACCAGCAGTCAGCGCATACCGCTGTTCACTGCATTGAGCTTTGATCTCACCCTGACCACTCTGTTGGTACCACTGGCTACAGGCGGCTGTCTGGATCGCTATCCCTTCACTAACAGCAACTTCCCTGGTCAAGCCCTCCAGGTTATGGGTAATCTCAGGCTCTTTAAAGTGCTCGATCAGATCCTTAGGTTGTGTTTCGACTGCGATTGTTCCCGCGCACTGGTTGAAGTCTTGCACTTCGCTAAGGATCTGGTGCCGAATTTTATCTGGCATATCTTTGTTAAATTGGGAAAAATGCGACTGTAAAAACGACGATACAACACTTCCCTTCTTAGCTAGATCGTAGCCAAGCAGATGAAAATGTTTCAGAGTCCTGATAAAACAATCAGCCTCGCCGGAATACGACCTCATGACGCCTTTGACGATCTAGGTTGTCCAAAGAAGGTTGGAGCACGAGAAAGCATTGGCGACAGACTAATCACATTTTTCTAGAAGTAAGACGCAATGGCACAATCGATCAACCTTTACAGTAGAATAGCAAGTAATTGGTGGCCGCATGGAATGAATCGATTATGGCAAGGTATTTTCTCAGCTACACAATGGCAGACTTTAACTGGGCCGACTGGTTGCAGGAAGAGCTTTTAGAGCTTGGGCATGAAGTGAAAAATCACCGTTATGACCTGAGCAGTGGAGAAGATTTTTCTGTATGGATGGACCAACAGCTCGAATGGGCCGATTTTACGCTGGCAGTGTACAGTGACGATTACCTTGCAGGTAAATGGGCCATGCGTGAGTTCAATGAGGCTCGGGCTTTATCCACGGATACACAAACGAACTGTCTGCTAATAGTCGTGGTTCGGCAATGCAAAATGACCACCGCTACGCAACGCCTCAATCGAGCTGAGTTATACGGAAAAGATAAGGGCGAGGCACGTGATGCCTTCGTCGATTACATTATGCGGGCTGACAAATCTGAATACCGCCCGCTTGATCCGCAATTCTTAAACCCTGTTCCGTTCCCCGGCCGGGTGCCACATAACCTACCGTTTTCTGCGCCACATCGTTTTTTCAAACGAGATACTGCCGAACTGTTCGGCCGAGAGGATGTGTTTGAGAAACTACGTCGGTCATTCGATGACGATGCTCACAGTACGGGGGTGGTAGTTCTTCAGGGGCTGGCTGGTACCGGCAAGTCCACAGTCGCGGTGGCCTACGCCGAGTCCAAGCTCAACCTCTACCGCACTTGCTGGTGGATACGGGCAGAATTTGAAGATGGGATTCAAACTGATCTTGCTCAGCTTGCCACCCAGCTTGGCTGGATACGTCCGGATGACAGCGAAGAGATCCCAGTCGATAAGATCATGACCCGACTAAAAGAGGATGGCAGGGGACTTTTGCTTATATACGACAACGCGATTGCCTTTGAGTCAATACAGCGCTATCTGCCAGACGGAGGAGGTGCTCACATCCTGATTACTTCCAACGCTGGCAATTGGAAAATCGGTGAGGAGTACAGAGTCGACGGCTGGTCTAAATCCGACGGGGCTGAGTTTCTGATCAAGCGCATTCCTACAACTGAAAATGCTCGGCCAACTGCAGAAAGGCTTTCAAACGATCTTGAAGGGTTGCCACTCGCATTAGAAATGGCAGGAGCATACTGCGCGCAGACAAAAAAACCGCTTCGACAATATGCTTCCGAGTTTAGAGATCAGTCGTATGAAACGTTTGGAATGCCTCAGTCTGCACCTAAGGAGTATCACAATCATCGACCTGCCGCGGTAGCGTTCGAATTAGCGCTGCAGCCGGCGCTTGAAGCACATCCAGCAGCAGAGCAAATGCTATTACATCTATCGCAATTGGCGCCAGAGAAAATTCCACTGTACTTGTTCAAAGAAGGAATAGACCGCCTACCGAAGCCGTTCAGGGATAAACTGGTTTGCTCACTCCCCCAACATACTGGTGTTAACGGAGCCGTGAATGCGTTGACCCAATTTAACCTGGTTTTATGGCCTTCTGATGAGGATGCCGAGGGGTTGCATACAGATTTTGAAACTGACGAAATTCGGCTTCACCGAGCGGTACGAGCAATCGTTCCTGCCAAACTCTCTGAGATTGAAAAGGAAGGCATAAGAGGCACATTGATATCAGCGCTTGAGTCAGCCTACCCAACGGCAGAGTGGGATTGGACGAAGGCTTGGAGTCGGTCACGGGCACTTTTTTCACATGTTAATTATCTTTTAGGCCCCGACCTCGATCCACCGGTCGGATTCGAACTTGTTGCAAGTGATCTGATGTATCGATTTGCACAGTTTCGAGGTCAATCTTGGGCGGACCGGGTAGCTGCTATGGCACTGAACAGAAAGTCTTTGACCCTCCGTCGCCAAGCGCTACCTTCGGATGACTTGCGAATAGCAGAAAGCCTCAGTCAAGTGGCATTGGAACAAATTCTTTTAGATCGATCGGATCCGGGTGGAATAGCGCGTCGCACGGCGGAGGATGCCGTGGCGATGTGCGAGCGACTATTTGGTGAGAGTCCTGCGTTGGGTCTGGCGCTTGTAAAGCTCGCGAGGGTGTTGCGCGACACAGAAAACCCTGCAACAGCGAAGAAAGACAATGATTATCTGGAACAGGCTCGAAATCATCTGCGTCGAGCTATTAAGATATTTCAAGGAACCCCTGGTGACGGAGACATGAATTTCGCATATACGATGACCGTCTATGGGAGGGTACTAACTGCCTTGGGTGAATTAGACGAAGCAAATGATGCTATTGCAACTGCGTTGAATAGCTATACGAATCTATATGGCGACAATCATTCCACCCGCGCAAATAATCTTGCGAATATGGCGGAGATTTATATTGCTCAAGACACTCCGGATTCACTGGAAAGTGCACGTGAAAAACTGGAGGAGGCCAAAGACGTGTGTCGCGCGATAAAACCGCAACATTTAGCTGGAATCATTCACTGCGAACGTATTGTTGCGGACATTGATATAAAACAAGGTTTGACTGAGGCTGCGGATAATCGACTAGAGATTGCACTTGCCATGGCATTTGAGGTTCATGGATCGGAGCACTCTACATCAAGGTTTTTGCAAACACGCCTCGATCAGCTGCGAGAACTGGAAAACAATGAGTGATTGCCATTTCAAGTCTTACGTTACGCAGAGTGCTGAAGCAGAAGACAATTTCTTCGCGGTATACGTGGCGGTTTTTTCAAACACTGTGCGTTCATATTGGCCATCAAGCCGCGACTCGCATTCACTCGCGAACGAGTAAGTGTTTTCAAATCCACATCGTACTGTACCCGTGTAGCTTTTATAAGTTAGCTTGTGCCCCTTCACAGCAGGTTCAGTACAAAATCTGTCAAAAGTTAACTCGGCAATGTTAGCCTCTCTTGCACCATCCGTTTGTCGAAATCGAATTATATAACGCGAACTTCGCGTTGTAGAGATAGTAAAGTCGGTCAAATCATCAACACCATCGACGAACCGTTTCGGAGTAACATAACATTAAGGAAAACTACTTCTTACCGCCGAACAATTTAGAGGCCAGACGCCAACTATACAGAACAATATTTATTGGAACCGCTTATTAATTGGTTTCTAAGCTATCAAAACAAAAGCGGCAGTAGCCCTGAGCCCTGTTCGTGACTATACTGAAAACAAAATGGCTTACCCATGCACTTGCTTCTCTTGTCGCGGGTCGTCACATTACTTCTGTCTTATTAGAGGCTATAAATCAGCCTCCATCTGTGCGATGAGGCTCGCCGGACGCATATCTGTCCAGGTACGATCTACCCAAGCGGAGCACTCCTCCCGTGTTCCAGTAGGGCCGACTTGCTTCCAGCCATGCGGTACGTCAATGTGCTGAGGCCAAAGGGAGTACTGCAATTCATTGTTAACAAGAACAATAAAAGCACCGTCGTCGACGTCAAAAGGATTGCCCATAAAACCTCCTTGTAGGCCATTGAAATTGGATGAATTGCCGGTGTTTCAATATCTTCATAAATCTATTTAATCGCGATTTACGAACAAAAGAAACAGAGGCTGTAAAGCATTCTGTGTAAATGCTCACGATGGTTAAAGATGAGTTACTGTTCTCTCTCCAACTAAAATATTAAACCGAAACAGCATTGGTTTCCAGTGTATTTGCGGCTTGAATTGAGCGCATGCTTATTGGTCTGGCATTTTTATGGTCGTATCCTCTCCTGACTCAACAATCAAGCTAGCGACAGCGGGAGTCCCCCCGGCTATGTCGGGGAGGCAACCAACGTTTGACGTATAGGGGAGTCCATCGAGAAACTACTGTTTTGAGCCGCCATAGCATCACAACAAAGAGGACGATTCGATCGCATAAACTGTAATTTCCTCGCTTGCATTGAACTGCCTATTCTACAGATTGTCATACACAGGCATTTTGTGTTCGTTTTTCGTCGTTACCTTGTATCTTTTTTCTGCAATACTTTTACACCAGCCTCACGCATCAATCATCCAGAATTTGTATAAGCACATTGTTCAATGGGATTTTTTCTACACTAGGAGTACAAACCCCATCAGGCAATTATTAAGGCGTTTATTAACGTGAATTTCTACTCAAATGAGAATATAAAAATCACTTCAGGAGAAGTGGTTATTTATGGTAAGCACTACCCCATTGATAAAATTGTTTCACATGAGGTAAAGAGAATTTACCACTGCAAATGGGATTTGAAAAAATATCAATGCAATATCTCTTAGCGGCTTTAGTTTTAGGCGTTGTGATTGCTTTGGGGCAACAATATTTTAATAGTGGTGTTTCGTTTGTGACCACTGTTCAAGGTGCTTTACTTTCGGCGATTATTTTCACTTGGTATAGGTCTACAAATATTGATAATGTAGATAAGTATCAATCGCTTAAACATAAGCATGACGCGTTAAATATCAATACAAACGGCTCTGAAACTGTGACCTATAAAAGCAAAACAAAAACAGTGGAAGAGATACAAAAAGCGTTGATTGATGCAATAAACCAACGCCGTAGAATAGAGTATTAAGGAAGATACTTGGTGGCAACGATTCAGAAAATCAGCCTCCAATTAATTCGATGTTTTCCCCAATACGCTTACTCCTCAGCAACTTCGAAAGCATAACCCAAACCTTCTCGTCGTTTTTGATGCTCTCTCAGTTGCTGCAAGTTTTTCAATATGCTGGCAGTCAGTGCTTGGCTTACCGATTGCCAAGTTGA
>CAZNOB010000303.1:0-5392 GCA_964574535.1 uncultured Granulosicoccaceae bacterium
AACCGTTTAGGTTTACCGACGCGGTAGCAGGCCAGGAATACTATTTTCGAGTATCGGCGGTAGCAGGAGATGTAGAGAGTGAGCTAAGTAGCCAGGTAAGCTCAGCGGTAGCTTTATCAGTTAATGTAACAGCACCAGAAAATGTATTGGCGTTAGCAGGGGATACATTGATCACTGTGAGCTGGTCGAATGTGGACGGGGCAGACGGTTACCGAGTGTATGTATCGGATGCTCCATTTTCCGCGAGGGTAGAAGCAACATTCTATGAAGATGACGCTCAACCGTTTAGGTTTATTGGCGCGGTGGCGGGTCAAGAATATTACTTTCGGGTATCCGCTGTAATGGGTGATGTAGAGAGTGATCTAAGCAGTCAGGTAAGCTCAGCGGTAGCTTTACCAGTTAATGTAACAGCACCAGAAAATGTATTGGCGTTGGCTGGTGATACATTGATCACAGTGACCTGGACGAATGTAGAAGGGGCAGATGGTTACCGAGTGTATGTGTCAGATGTTCCATTTTCAATGAGAGCAGAAGCGACACTTTATGAAGATGACGCTCAACCGTTTAGATTTACCGAAGCGGTAGTGGGGCAAGAATATTACTTTCGGGTATCCGCTGTAGTGGATGATGTAGAGAGTGATCTAAGTAGTCTGGTAAGCTCTGCGGTAGCCTTGCCAGTTAGTGTAGCAGCACCAGAAAATGTTGTTGCATTGGCTGGTGATGCATTGATCACTGTGGCCTGGACGAATGTAGAAGGGGCAGACGGTTACCGAGTGTATGTATCAGATGCTCCATTTTCCACGAGAGTAGAAGCAACATTCTATGAAGATGATGCGCAACCGTTTATATTTACCGACGCGGTGGCGGGTCAGGAATATTACTTTCGAGTATCCGCTGTAATGGGTGATGTTGAGAGTGAGCTGAGTAGTGAGATAAGTGCTAGAGTCGATTCTCTGGTTAATTTAACAGCCCCTGAGAATGTAATAGCGGATGCCCATAATGGCCGTATAATTGTTAGCTGGACTGATGTAGAGAACGCGGAAAGTTATAATATTTACGTTTCAGACCGAAATATTCTTTCTGCAAGCGCTGCCGGTGTTAGTCAATACACCGACAATGAGCAACCTCTGTTTATATCTGATCTTGAGAGAGATCGTATATATTATATTGCCGTATCCGCGCAGGATGGAGATGTCGAAAGCGAAATCAGTGAAAGCGCAGAGGTGGTTCTGTATCGTGAAAATGATATCGATGTGTTTGATACTGCATACGGTGACACGGGCAATTTTGAAATTAATTCAGATGGATCGAAGTCAGTGTTCACAGGTACGCCATTGTCGCAATTTGATTCCGCAGAAAATAACTCTAGTGAACGACTTATTGGAGTGTACCTTTTTGATAATAATGTAAATACCTTAGTGCCCATTGTTGAGACGACTGACATTACTGTAGCTCAAGAGCTTAAAATTAGTGGCAACGGGGAGTCTATAATATTTACGCACTCAAGTCCTCAAATACCAAGCGCAATTCCTAACGCAGCTGGAAATCGAAATCAGCTGTATTTTTATCAGATGTCAGATGGCTCTATACATAATCTAGAAACACAAGGAAGCCCGCGTGGTATAAGTGTTTCCAATGATGGTCGGCTTATAGCTTTTCATCATTCAAGTCAACTACCCACTTCTGTCGTAAGATTTAATAATGGTACTTTTAGTACAGTGTATGAAGGAGAAGCTGTATTACGCTTGCCCCCAGACAATAGAACTGTTTTTCTATCATCAATGATTAAGATATCTGGTAATGGTCAGTACTTGTTGTACCAAGGAACAAAAATTAGTGCTGACTCTTCTGACGAGCAAATACCAGTTGTAATTAGGGTAGATATCATTTCAGGAGATGTGCTTGAGGTTGGTGATGGATATTCATATGATATCAGCGAAGACGGTAATACGATTATCGCTGGTGCTGAAGAAGAAGTTATAATTTATAGCGTGGGTAGCGGATCGGCTGAGCATATATTGGATTATCGATTTCAAAGTGGAATTGCTTCATCCTTCTCATTGCCTAAACTGCATGAAACTACTTTCATAACTGATGACGGCCGCTTTGTTATACTATCTGGTGGGCACATAGACGCACGCGATGAAAATACACTATTGAGTCGTCAACTCTTTGATCGTTCTTTCGGCGATTTTATTGAGTTTGAATACAATATTGATCGGATAAGCGGTAATGGAGATGTATTACTTGGTATTGGATACGCCCCTACAGGCTTTGGGTCTGTAGATTCTTACTCCTATATTCTGCCAAGGCCAAGATAAAAAACTATGTAGTCGAGACAAGGTCACAGACAATGTCATTTACATAGATATCCATAGTAAAGCTACTCTGCGATATACCTTGAGAAATAACCCAGTAAAAAATGTAGGATTTTCATTGCAATAAATTTGCAGAAAAAAGAAGATTGCAAGTGAAGGCATTCTCGAATTCAAGTCATAAGTGGTTATCATGTTCGTTGACAAAAAGTCAACAGTCAGTCGATTCCTCAGGAGGTTGGGCTTTCTGCCAACGTACGCAGGGTGGCTCAATTGGGTGTTTATAGTCTAGCGACTGTTATGCTGAAAAGTAGCAGGGGTTGACCGATGCTACAATGCTTAGAAAAGCAAGAGAGACCAATGGAAGTTGCTGTCACAAGTACGCAATACAGCGCGCTATCAGATATTTATGGCCCCCCACAAGATGTTTATTACATGATTATGTGTAGTAGGTTGGTTGACGGTACATGGCTTTTGAGTGGCGATGAGGAAGTCTTTGAGGAGTTGTTGGGTGTGATCAGCGAGGAAATTGGCGAGGGTTTATGTTCGAAAACCAATGCCAGGGCTTTGATCGGCGTTTGCAAGAAAATAGATCCGTCCTCGCTTGACTGGATAGGGATGTAAGTTGACCGGGTAGTAGGGATCGTTGGCAGGAAAACAAGGGGCAAGGGGTCAAGCAAAATCTATGAATGGCAAGGTCACTAAGAATAGTAGGCCGGATACTGTGTGTCGCACAACAGCAAGAGGCGACCGTCAGGAAGATTGAGTGATGAGGATCGATTAGGGTGGCTTTCAGCGCTCTGGCAGGAGTACGAGCGCCTTAACTGGCGTTGTCATGCTTGGTACCAAATGACCAATCACTATCATCTGGTGGTAGAGAAAGTGGAGGGGAATCTGTCAAAGGGAATGAGGCAGCTCAATGGCGTTTATACCCAGGATCACAATCGGCGACATAAACGGGCAGGGCATGTATTCCAGGGGCGCTACAAGGCGATATTGATCGACGCTGACAGTTACCTTCTGGAACTCAGTCGTTATGTTGTGCTGAATCCGTTGCGTGCCGGGATGGTGAGGAATCCAGGGCAGTGGCGATGGAGTAGTTACCGGTCGATGGTGGGTAAGGCGGAAGTACCGGACTGGCTTGGGACTGACTGGCTGCTAGCTTGTTTCGGAAAGCAGCGAAAAAGGGCCACAGAGAAATACATTGAATTTGTGAAGGCTGGTAAAGGCGTAGACATTATCTGGAAAGACCTAACGCATCCGGCAATACTGGGAGGGGAGTCATTTATTGAAAACGTGTTTCGAAAATATGTTGATAAGAATGAGGATGCACTGAAGGAAATAAAAAAGCTGGAGCGCAGACCGCTGGTAAAATCGTTATCTTCATTTTTTCCGAAAGCAAAAGATCGCAATACGGGAATGATAAACGCATTCAATAGCGACAACTTCACGTTGAAGG
This sequence comes from uncultured Granulosicoccaceae bacterium, assembly GCA_964574535.1. Taxonomy (GTDB): domain Bacteria; phylum Pseudomonadota; class Gammaproteobacteria; order Granulosicoccales; family Granulosicoccaceae. The sequence goes on from CAZNOB010000303.1 coordinate 3,775, forward strand.
AAATCGGCGACTATTGTGGTGTTCACTATTCTACAGTCAGTCGGGTAGTGAATCGAAAAAGCCGTTAACCCCTTACATTTTTCTGCTTTGTAGTCGTAGTGAGATTGTTAACTGGTAAACGGATTTATCGTGCTGACCCCGGATCGTTCAAAGTCTTTTACGTTCCTTGTGGCAACCTGAAGTGAATAGACTAAAGCCGCTACTGGATATCAACAATGAGTAGTCAAATGGTTGACGTGATGTGGACGTTATCACCCGGCGTCATAGGCAGAGATAATGCTTGGGTCTACTAAACATGGAGCTGGTTAGTCTTTTGGCCGGTCTGATCAACTGTCAGCCTGAGGATCACAGGGAAATATGAGGCGATTTTACTCTGTTCACTTATTATTCATCACTATCTCGGTGCTGGTTGTCGGATGCGGAGTTTCGTCAGAAACTAGTCAAGTGTCAGAGACTGATGAGTTGTTACCCGTAGTAGAAGGACAAAAGCGCAGTTTCGCAATGGGCTTTACGCCATGGCCTTACGATGCGACATTAGAAGCGATTGACTTTGTTAATAGTGAGGTTCTGGTAAGAGGCGACATTATTGCGCATCATCTGGATGGGGGCATTCCATGGCAAGAGTCATATGATGAAACAGCCTTCCCCGTGATGGTCGAAGATGAGATAGATTCGCGTGTTGCAAATACCCCTGATGACAAATTGGTTTATTTAACTGTCAGTCCGTTTAATACGGCGCGCGACAATATTGCTGCTAACTGGAATGACTCTGGGACGGGCCAGCCCTTGAATCCTGCGTGGAGTAGTCGTAATTTCGATTCACCAGAGGTCATACAGGCGTACACGAATTTTGCAAAGTATGTGATTGAGCGACTGAACCCGAAATATTTCAATCTTGCCCTGGAAGCCAGTGAGTTAGCGATTAACAATCCTGAGCGTTTTAACAGGTTTGTTGTTTTTGTCGAAGAAGTCTCTGCGGGCTTACGAGCGGAATTTCCGGATCTTGAATTGATGCTAAGTGTGGCAATGAAGTCGCCCGGTTCAACTAGCGCCAATATCATCAATACGCAGTTGCCAAGAATTATTCAATACGTTGACGTGGTCGGTATCAGTATTTATCCCTTTGCGTTTTTTGATCATGGTGACAAGGGTGACCCATCCAATCTACCTGTTGACTGGTTATCACAAATTAACGTTATTGCAGCGGAGAAGCCTTTGGCGATTACCGAAACAGGCTGGATAGCAGAGCGATTGACTATAGGAAATTTTAATCTCGATGTGGTAGCTGATGAAAGCAGTCAGGATGCTTATCTGCAGGTATTGTTTGATACAGCGAGAAATCTGGAGATGCAGTTTATAATATGGTTTTCAATTGTGGATTATGATGCTCTGTGGAATGGCGTATTAGGCCGTGACGATATTTCTCGGATTTGGCGCGATACAGGATTATACGATGAAGGCCTGAATCCGCGACTTGCCCTAACAAGGTGGCAGGACCAGTTAGATATTGAATTGGTGGAGTAAGGTCGATAGTTGCTCTAACGTTATCATCTATGCTCGGCGTTTTATATGGTATCTGATATTTGGTCGCTTTCACGTAATAGATGAGCACTAACCG
>CAZNOB010000304.1:0-5366 GCA_964574535.1 uncultured Granulosicoccaceae bacterium
CCCCAGTCATTCACACTCGTCGAACTCGCCGGCGCACTGGCTGCGTCTCCACCGTTGTCCGGTGGTGACGGGTCATTCGGTATTAATTCCTCATCCAGGGACGTGAACTCGATATTGAAATCCCCAACCTCATAACCCGCTCCTGAACCCGATACCGTAAATGTGATCGTATCTCCCACTGCGAGGGTCGGCGTAAACCCGACTCCCGCATTGGTAATCACATAATCACCATCTACTACCCCGGTCTCCACACCGCCGTTATAGCCGCTCATCCAGGCATTGTTTATCTGTGCCTCTCCTGTGTATCCCAGCACTATTTCCCACTCATTCAACTGACCGTTCTGTGTATCTTCTACTTGTATCTCGTACACAAAGGTCGCATTAAAACCGGTTCCCCAGTCATTTGTTGTGCCCTCTGTAATGTTCGGATCATTACCGGTGGGTGTGGTCGGATTGCTGGCGTCTGTGTCAGCAGGGTCTTCCACTCCACCTCCATCAGTATCTGCACTCTCACTCGGATCTAACGGGAACGCGTCATTGCTGTCTTCAACACCGTCATTGTCATCATCTGTATCTGCGTTGTCGCCTGTACCGTCACCATCGGTGTCTGTACTCTCGGTGGCGTCTAACGGGAACGCGTCTGATGTATCTGGTGTTCCATCATTATCATCATCTTCGTCGGTGATGTCCGGGATTCCATCTCCATCTGTATCCGGTTCTGCTGGTGGCGGTTCGCTCTGTGCCTCTCGCCACATAACCAAAGGTTCGCCATCAAGATACGCATACTCGACTTCTATCTCACCGCTGGCAGCATCTGCCTCTCCTATCAATCGTCCATCGAGGTCATACAGATAGTGTGTGTGCGTATCTGCATTTTGTTTTACTACGCGCTGACCCAGAGCGTTGTGCTCATAATCAGTCGTGACTCCATTCACTGTAGCTTCGGTAAGCCGATTGCGGTTGTTGTAGCCATAGCTCTGAGCTCCATTACTCAGTGTGTTACCCGCTGCATCGTATTGATAAGACTGACCGCCTGCACTCTGCAATCGGTGACTCGTCGCTCCGTAGCTATAACTGTCTGACTGCCCATCCCGGGTAAAACTCTGGCGATTCCCAATGCCGTCATACGTATACGTGTCTTCCCCGTAATTGCCGGTCGCAAAGTCTAGTCGATCCAGATCGTCGTAGGTGAATAGCTGAGTTAAGTCAGTGTCCACACTGTCTGTGATTGCGGTGATGTTGTTTACCTGGCTATAACCTAAACCCTTGATCAGCACATTCCCGTCTGTAAGATTCATGACACGGTAATCTCGATCATATTCCCGGATTCTCGGGATTCCGTTACCCAACGTCAGCGCTTCCACCGGTCCAAACGGCAAGCGATCTATCGCATTCGCGAGTGTCTCGACTCCCTCTTCTCCTCCTGCGCTGTCTATCTGTCTCACGCGACCGCTGTCGTCATAGTCGTAGCTCACGCTGCGTCCGCTCGGGTATGTCATACTTGTCAGACGGTTCGCTCCGTTGTAGCTGTAGCTCTGCGTATAGCTTTGACCATTGACTGTCTGCGTCACACGCGTGATGTTGCCTCTGGCATCATAACCATATTCGGTACTGCCACTCACATCGATAATACGGCTCAGTCGGCCGACGCCATTGATTCCTTCGTCATAGGTGTAGCTGATGTCTTCACTGCTGTCTGGATAGCTGACTCCGATTAATCGATTTAGTGCATCATACGTCTAGGTTGCAGTGATCCCTCTGGCATCGGTCTCGGTTGCCAGATTGCCTGCATCATCATAGGTATAGATTGTTGTTCCTGTATCCGGGCTGGTCTCATTAACTACTTCATCAAATCCGTTATACGTGTAGCTAGTGGTCAACCCTTCCGGATCGGTCACACTCGTCAGGTTATCCCGATCATCATAATTGTAGATTGTCTCGCCCGAGATCGCATCGACTTCCTTGATTAGTCGATCCAGTGCATCATACTCTGATGTACTGACTCGGTTACTGGCATCAGTCAGCCTGATTTGATTGCCATTGTCATCATATTCGTACTGTGTCACCCCACCATGCGCATACACCATCTCTATCATGCGACTTAACTCATCATACCTGTTCTCGAGTGACTTTCTTATTGCGCCATTTGGATCCTTGATCTTCTCATCTATGCGGTTTCCCGCATTGTCCAGAGTCCACTCGATGCGGTTTCCCTCTCCGTCGAAAACTGCGACCAGACGCCTTGCATTGTCTCGGACATATTCGGTAAATGTTCCATCTGCCAACGTTGTGCGTTTGATATCTCCTGTCGCCTCATAACCAATCGTGGTGGTCTGCCCACCTATGGTGACACTGGTTAATCGCTGACGCAGATCATAAGTCATGCTGCTTACTACACCATTCGCATCGGTCATTTGCAGGGGATAACCGTGGGCGTCGTAACTGTTATATGTGGTTATGTGCCCCAATCCATTGGTCATGGTGTGGATCTGACCACACTCGATACCCGTGCTGCAGTTATAATAGGTGTAGGTCATAGAGTCTGTCACATCACTCCGGGGACCATCTATTGTTAATACCTGACCAAACTGATTGTACGTATAGCTCCAGGTCCGACTTTCGCTTGTATTCAGGTCGGTGACAGTTCTCTGAGTGTAGTTCGGATTATCATATGGACTATACATATACACTGTTTCTCGACCTGGCTCCGTCAACACCTCCGGAATTCGGTATTGTGTATGCCATTGGGTTGTAACCACCTGCTCCTCTGGTGCACCTGTCGCATAGGTCGTTGTTGCTGACAATCCTCTTGTATCTTTTACATACGTCGTTACGTTCCCTTCCCAGTCTGTTTGACTTGATAGAAATCCATTCGCATCATATCCATAAGACGAGGCAGCTGGACCGCAATGCGGACTGTCTAGTCGATCAGAAGTCGCTAGCTTCGGAGCTCCTTGTATCTGCTCGAAAACATGATCCGTTATCTTACCCAATGGGTTGGTTACCGTACTGATTAACCCGTTGTATAGAAAACTATACCTGTTAACGCCGCCAGCATGTTCGCTCAGGATTGCCTTACCGCTACTGTCATAACCAAAGGTTGAGTAGCGAACCCCTCGTTCGTCAGTTATCCCTGTTAGTAGCCTGGGACTGACTGGACTCTCATAATGATAACTAATACTCGAGCCATCGGAGTAAATCACACTGTCCAAAACACCCGAGGCACTATACCCATAGGCGATAGACGAACCACCAGGTAGCTCTACCGTCAATGGAAACCCTTCTGCATTCAAGGTAACTGTCAACGACTTACCAAAGTTATCAGTGACTATGATCGCACTATCTAAATAACTATAGGTGTGAAAATGACCACCTCGATCTCCGGTAAAAATTAAATGACCTTGCAAATCGAATTCTTCCAAGCGATCTGAATGATCAGTTAATTCCCACCCACTATCAGTCCGGACTAACCTGGAAGTGACATCGTCATCACTCGTATAAGTAAGCCCATCGTTACTCTCAAATATTCGGGCGGTTTGCTCGGAATCTACTACACGAACAATATCCGAATCACCACTGGGAAACTGTAAATAGCGTGAAAAACTACCAGAATATGAAAAGCGCCAAACTCCTTCATCTATAAGGCCAGCGCTACTGTAATGCCGACTAATCACCAGTGGAAAAAGGCCACTGCCAGTGTAATCGTTAGCGGACTCAAATTTTATCCCATAGGCGTAATCGACAGGGTTAGCTACCCGAGGCTTAGGACATTGCTGTGTCTTGGGGAGCTCTTCAATTACATAATTTATCTCAATATCGCGGAAAGATGAAGACCGATCCTCAGCCATCGCAGCAGTAGTACTACCAGCAAAACCTTCGGCATCGACTCCTGAATACCGGCAGCTCGTCGGGGGTATGAAAACATTTCTGTCGAAGCTTGGTGGAGTGCATAGGTGGTGTCTATTACCATTTTCTTCTGGTATCGCACACCCTGCTGTTTTAAGCTCGATTAGGGCCGAGCAAGCTGACTCTGGCGTATCTCCCAGGAGCATGCATTCAGGATAGGACCTCGCACCAGACCCTTCAACGAATGGCGGGCCCCGTTGAACGCAAGCGGGTCTAATGTCAATCCCAAAGTATCCGTGGGTTTCAAACTCGACCACACGGATTTTCGCCCGCACCTGTGGGCCCGCCTGCAGAGTACAGTTCATCAAAACAGTAACCTGTGTATTTACCTGCTGCTGAGAAATATACTCAAGGCACGCGCGCTCAGCTTCTTCAACACTTCTAAAAGTACCGTTAGAGTTCTGCCCGAAGGAAAAATCAGCGAAAATTAATAACGAAAATACCAAAAAAAGATAACTACAGAAGTTCTTGCTCATAACAGAATTTATTCCTTACAGCTTAATTCTTGGGTTTCTAACAGTTACGTAAAGACGAATGAACCCGTCTGCTTTTCTTACAGATGTTCATTGTGATTGTTCCGGAAGGTGAACGTCATCGACAAGGCAATTCTCAAACGGAATCACGCAAGAACGCTGTTTTTCTGTACGTTTCGCTGAAACACCCGTGTATGTAATATTCTGGGTACCAACTATCATGGCACAAGGAAAACACAAATAACCCAAATGCCGAACGCCATATGAAACTACCTTTAACTTACACATTTTACAGAACTACCTAAATCAGCGCGGCTTTAATACAAAAAACCGAAGAAAGCCTTACACCGGCGATACATAGGAGAATCGCACATGAGTGAGTCCGATTTTAAATCGTCACTAAATCAAAATTCTGATTCAAGGCTGCGCCAAAACCAATTGAAGAACATCAGGATTTCATCGTCAAGCTTGATACTATATCCTCAATACTTCGATTGTTGCCACCTATCTGTTGTGCATGAAATACATGAAAAACGATATTGACCATCAACTCGACTAGTAACTGATGTCGGTCTTCGTCGAGACTGAGTTTGTGGGAAATTAATCGTCGTTGAAATTAAGTTTCTGTTGCTGTTCCATCATTTGCCTTTTAGCTGAGAAGACCTCAGCAGAAAAGCCCCCCCCCGAACTATACAAAGTTGATCAACTGAATATCTATATCGACACCTGGCGCGAACGATTGTCCTGTATCAGCTGGTTTATGGGTGTATTGAACAAGAAAGTGGTCCGCATAGCCAATGCTGAGGGTAGGTCACTGGCAGGTTCTGGCAGGGACGCTTTAAATGCCGGGCGCTTCTTGATGAACCTGCTATTCTCAGCTGTATGGCTTATGGAGATTTGAATCCGGTTCGTGCAGCCATGGCGGAAACACAGGAACAGTCAGACCATATCAGTGTTCAAACCATACAGCTCACAGGGTCTACAATT
>CAZNOB010000305.1:0-5333 GCA_964574535.1 uncultured Granulosicoccaceae bacterium
CTACAAGAGAAGTCGGATTGGCAACCTACCATGGCTGGGGGACAGAGAAAGATACGAAAAAAGCAATAGAATTGTTAACGCGTGCAAGTGAGCAAGGCGATACTAATGCGTTAGCGGATTTGAAAAAATTTCGGGAAACAGATCCTCAAAACTTTCTCGATGAAAATTGATTATCGTATATTTGTACTGAAGAATAAATAAGTACATCGTTACTAATAGCGTATATCGGCAGAGCCCGACTCGCTGCCTTAGCACCAAAGTCCGTTGTTAATCAAAGTCACTTCCATGCCGTTTATACGCGGAGTGGCCATCCGCGACGGAAAGGCAAGCCGTCAGGCTATTTGCTCTCGGATATCCGATGAAACGCTCCAACTGACAAAGCTACCAGGCTACTAGCCCTGTCCTCCTTCACTAGCTCCTGTCAGCTTCACAAGGCCGTTTTATCGATATGTGTGGTGATGTCTCCAGCATCTTTGCCACATTTTCGCTCTGACTGGATTTAGATCGACATAGACCATACCTCTGCGATCGGCTGTGCCATACCGTACGCAGTTGTTGCACCAATCAATAGCGCACCACAAACGCGTATTTCACTAATAATAGCAGCATAGACCTGTATAATACTCACTTGCAAAGCACTCAGCGCTTGAGGCAGCCAACGCTGATCAATAATCCCCAGCAGTATTTCTTACCTTAACAAGACATCCTTGCGGTTATAGACGCTTGCCAGATTGAGTTTTGATGAATGAAGACAATAAAAAATAGTGCAGAACCAGACATATCGAATGCCTGCCGGATAAGGAATAGTATTCATCAATCGACGATTAAAGTCGAAGCGACCAACAATCGTCGACTAGCCTGAAGTCGGGTAATGACATACTTTCCCGAACGCCATTTGAAATAAAACATGAAGATAATTTCCATTATCCGTCTGGCTCATCGATTGCATCAACCCGGAAGCTAATACGGAATCGCCAAAAATATACAACCTCTAAATCTGATAACTCCATCACATTATTTTAAGATCATACTATTGATCATTTTTGAGCTCATTATCGAAATTCGAGCGTTGAATTTCATATTTTCTGCATAATTGAAACATAAGATGTCTTCTCATTTAATTCTCAGAACTTTGTAAGTCAATGATGCGCGTTCACACCGCTTACCATGCCTGATTGACCGCTTTATATAAACGGCGTCTTTCCAGATTCATCAAGTGTGTATATCTCATACATCATTGACCTGCATATTCTAAATCACCATTAAACAAGAGACCCAGGTTATGACACCATCTGCATTTCGTCATCTTGCGATACCGCTATTTTTTATCTCCCTGTTCGGCTGTGATTCAGGTAGCACCATTATCGCAGAGCAAACGGAAACGACGGAGACCGCCGAAACACCGAATACTCCAGAAACACCGGATAATCCTGAAACACCAGATGCTCCTGAAACGCCGGATGCTCCTGAGACACCGGATGCCCCTGAGACACCGGACACTCCAAACACAGCAAACGTAAGAAATCTGTTTGAACCTGTAAGCTCATTTAAGATTGCCGAAGAACTGGGAGGCTTCAGTGCCGGGGTTGTAGGAGGCGATCGTTTTGGTCGGGATTCTGCTCCAGCGGGAGACATCAACGGCGATGGTATCGACGATATGATTCTGGGTGCACGTTCTGATGATGACGGGGCCAACGACGCCGGCGCCGCCTACATATTATTCATGAACGCCGATGGTTCAGTGGCTTCCAATCAAAAAATATCTATGCTGGAAGGCAACTTCACCGACACCCTGGAAGCCAACGCTTTCTTTGGCTACGGTGTAGCCGGAATCGGTGACTACAACGACGATGGCATACCCGATGTAGCGGTCTCTGCCCCCTCAAACTCTGCAAACACTGTGTACATTCTTCACCTGAACCGTGATGGCACCGTACGATCAATGGTTAAAAACTCAAATATAGTTGCGCTGGGTCTCAGCGCTGTGGGCGATCTCAATCAGGACGGCAGGATTGATCTGGTAGCTGCTAACCCGAATGCAGATGGAGGTGGTGCCATACACATTCTATTTTTCGACGATCAATCTCAGGTCACGAATAACATCACTATTGGCGAAGGACAAGGAGGCTTCGGTACGGGCCTCAATACAAACGACACCTTCGGAGGCCGGGAATCAGCTCTACTCGGAGATCTGGACGACGATGGCACACTGGAATTAGCCGTCGGTGCATTTCAGTCAGACGGTGGACATGGGGCCATTTGGATTCTATCACTGGATAACGATACTCACGAGGTCACCGAAAAGCTTAAAATTACACCGGGAACAAATGGATTCGACGAAGTCATTCCATTAACAGAAAACTCAAACGGTACCAGCGGCGGTCACTTTGGTCATGCAATGGCGGCAGCAGGAGATCTGAATGCCGATGGTGTGCCAGATCTGATCACAAGTGCTAACCAGTATCTGAATGGTGTTACCTATGTTTTGTACTTGAATCCGGATAAAACGGTTAAGACCTATACCCGCCTAACCGACACCGAAAATCAGGGCGGAATTAACCTGCAACTTGAAGAAGCAGAACGATTTGGTCGATCCATATCTATTTCAGATGCCGGTCGTGCTGACGGAAATTTAACAGTCTACTACGGTGGTGGTGCTGGTTTCATCGAAGGCGTCTACTCCGTTAAGTACCAACAGTGTAGTTATGCAAGTGAAGATAACATGTTTTGGAGCGGCGGCACGACGCTGTTTACAAATTGGAATCACGGCACTCAAACAGTGACTGGCCCTATGTCCTTCGAACAATGCGCGTGGATAGCCGGAGACACGGATGGCACACTCATTACCGCTAAAGAAGAAGATGGCAGATGCATCGTAAAAGATACTGATGCCATACTGACATTGAGCAATGAGGGAAGTACCGCGTACACACGCAGCTGTCCTTAGGTAATTCCCCCCGGCGAGCGGTGCGCTGTCACGCAGCTAACATAACAACCCCTTGCCGTGGGCCTTCATTTTTGAAGACCAAAAAGGAAGCAAAATATTTTACAGGGGCAATTTTCAACTGTCCCTGTAGCCCTTGATCAGAACGGACTAGCCCGTTTTGACCAGGAAGTTTCGGTACCAGGTGCAGCTACAAAACACGGACTTTATCCGTTTGTCGGCCATCCTAGACAAGATATGCCCAAGGGTGTGATCTTCAACCAGGTAGAGTACCTGGGGCTGGTCGACTGGACCAGACGACAGATCCGCGAGGATAAGGTCGGTGCAATAGACACTGATGTAGATCCGATATTAAAAGGCCTCTCTTGCAAATCGCACTACCTCAAATATCTACAAGGTTTTCGGCCGTAAGCGAACCGCTAACAATCCTGAATCCAGATTAGGAAAAGATCACTTGCATGACAACAGTACGCGTCACAGACAGACCTACCGATCACTGGCCAGGGCAAGTTCTGTTTTCAAATACTTGCAATGTTTGGGTAACCACATGAATTTTCTCCGCAGCGGCTTTAGACTCAACATCCATTGCTCCATTGCCTCACAGGGTATCGTTGAACCCGTCGCCCCGCTGTGACGCATTTTCGGCTTGTTATACAGTGGAGAAAAATCATGTGTACCCAGTGACCTGAAACGTGCCACTTCCAATGCGTCAAGTCCGGCCAGCGGCGTCAGATCAGACACAGGTTCATAGAATATCTGCACGCCTTTCAAATCCACAAGCGCACTCAATGGAGAGATATCCGATACCTGGTTGCGTTCTATCTCAAGATGTTCCAGGGCAGTGAAGCGCTCTATGCCCTCCAGGTCGTACAGGCTCTGGTTGGAGCTTATTCTTAGGTGACGCATTGTACCCGGGTTCGGGATTTCGGAAATCGAGGAGAATGTCACCTCGTTGAGTGTCAGGTGAGTTAGCTGACTGTACCTGTCTAATCCGTCCAGTGATCGCAGCACAGAGTTGCGCAGAGACAACTTCTTCAGTTTCGGAAAATTCGGCAATTCCCGCAAGCTTTCAAAAGCAGTGCTTATGATCTGGATGTCTTCCACCGATAAAAACTCTCCCAGTGTTTCTATATCGGGGAACGGGTTACAGGCAAGCGTTTTCAAATCAGCGCGCGTTTGAGCGCCTTGTATTAACATTGCCTTTCTTACGCACGCGTCAAACCTGCCCGAGGCTGACGTCAGGTTGGTTTCCGGTCGATTTAGCCCAAATAATCCATAGTCATAGCTGAATGCCGAGGTCGCCACCAACGGCAATGTAAATAAAGCTGCATAGCGTGGCCACCTCGTATTGCGCAACACGACCAGGATCACAATGGCCACGCCAATAAAAGGCAACAACCAGAGCTGCGTAAAACTACCGATGCGGTTCTTTTTTACATCATCACTGTGCACGAACATCGGTACAGATGTTCCGATCGTCTTCTCACACCAGGCTTTTGAGGATAAATAACTTGTGCCAACTGCTCGATCTCCGTCACGAGTCAGGGCAACCGGGGCGTAGTAAGAGCGATAACCACTGTTTAAATTGCGTGTACGATTTCTAAAGTTGCTGTAAGTGCATTCAGTCACTATCGCTTTCTTGAGTTCTGATTCCCCAAGGGCAAGCAATGTGCTGGTAGCCGCGCTCAACAACGGAATGGCGATGGCGATCACCACTACAACGGCAATAACCAGGGTGATCAACTTTTTTGTTGGCATGTGGTGCTTGATCTATCCGTTTCGACTGGCACGCAATGCCGGCCCGCGCTGTTTCCATCTATCACGCTTTCTCGACCCGTGTTTTTCCAAAAAGCAATGCGTTGAGGCAAAGCCAGGGCAATCTAAAAGTGTGCCAACCTCATCTTTTAATTCTCCGCTGTCGGTCTAGCCTGGATTATTCATGAGCCTAATTTCAGTCAGCATGGGGCGTCCAGAGGAAATCTGGCTAAGCAGGTCGGCCAATCGTCTGAGAAACGTGGCCCGCCACGTGCCGAGGAGGATGGGCCGAGATATGACGGCAGATTGTCTTCTGGCGTCGAATAGACACACTGCTATTTTGAAAAAGGTGCTCAAAAAGTGATTTGGAACAGTATACATAGCATTTCGCTAATATTTGCTGGTCGTCTTATGATAATGCAGGCTAGCCTGGATTAAAAAATGGGTTCTTTAAGATTCAATTTCTCAGCGCGCCTCACACCACTTACTATATGATTAACATTTACTTCTTCGGCAATTTTAGATCCTGTTGTTTAGACTAAAAATTCCTTTTAAATATATTTTCCTGATTAGTTGTCTCCCCCTCAACAGGACAAACATGCTAAATCGCAACGACGTCACCGCCATGCTCCTG
>CAZNOB010000306.1:0-5240 GCA_964574535.1 uncultured Granulosicoccaceae bacterium
TGCTTTGTGCGTGATCGGGGTTGCACTGGTTGTTCGATCAAGGCGCGTGTAACGATGCTCTATAATCGAGATTCGATCGCCTACCAAAACTGATCGGCTTCGGTAGCAGTCATTTTCCCGTAGAGTTGCATATACCGTTTCACTCGGGGGAGAAAGTCTGTTTTTTCATTGCGCCTCCAACGATCGAAGTCCCAGACATCGGAACCGGTTTCGTAGATCCCGGTACTGTGGAAAACACTTGCGGGTTTTTGAGTATCGTCAGATACAACCGCCGTCACTTCAGCCAAATAGTATTCATCGCCTTCGTAAAACAGTACCCGATCCAGCGCCTTTTGATTCAGGCCACTGATTAACATTCCAGGTGTCTTCTCCGAAGGATTTGGCACCAGTACAGGAAAATCTTCATCAATTACATTTCTCTGGCTATAACCGACAATCGTGGCGGGCTCGATGGTCAGAGATTGGGGATCAAGGTTTGAAACACAAATCAGAATATCTTCATCCATCAGGGTGCCAAAACAAAAGAGCGGTGTGTTATGTACGAGCATTGTGCAACTTACAGGTGGGTCAGAAAAATTCGCCCCGGCGAGTGGTGCGCTGTCGCGCTTCCAAAATCACTCTCAGTTGTCCCGACAATGATCGACGATTATTATCGCCCTGGGCGCACCATCAGAGCGTGTTCGCAGTAGCAGAGGTTCTGCCGCGCAAGCTCCTGGAAAGGCATAGCCGCCACTGGCGGCGCGCAAGTCTAGCTCAGGCTGACTCAGCGCACAATAGAATTTTGAATACACTTGCGGGAGACTACGCATTAGCTAGCAGTGTGCAGCTAAAGCCCCCAGCCGGCGCCTTTCATTTTTGACAAAAAGACCAAAAACAAAGAGGCTGGGCAAGTATTAAGAACTTTTAAAAATGCGATTTTCAGGCTCTATTATACCCTCGACAGTGCTCTAAACAGAGGCTCTGCCGCGCAAGCTTTCACCTAACAGGCTTACAAGCCTCCCGACAGCGGCACTGAATAGTTCATTTTTTATAACCAAAGTTAACGTAAGCCTGGAAGCGGTTCACGATTTCGTCAACTAGCACTTACGGAACGATGCGCTAACTTACCTCGTGAGAGAAAACTGTTATTGAAGTATCCGGTAAAGCTTGTTTAGAGGACTGCGCCATCGGGCTGTTTGGAAAGTTCGATAACACTTTATCTTAGTGACGGTCGCCATAGCGGCGTTAGAAAAGTTCGACACAGGCCCTGCTATGCCTGCATTTTTCTGCCTTGCTCTGACGGCTGTCACTGTTAAAAGTTTGTTACCGAGCTTCCCGCACAGCCCACTAGCGCTGCTAAAAGCGTGGTGTATCAGGATTGTGAAGACATCTCACTGGCATTGCTGTCTGTAATTAAAAATACTAGCGCCAGTACAATGGCTGCAGCGCCTGGCAGAACGATAAACTTCACCCAGCCGTGTCCCAGTATTCCTTCCCACAAAATAACAAATACCGGCACCAGATAACCGTAGGCCATTACCTTTGCAGAGGGCAGCCTCAATGTGGCGTACTGCACCAGAAATACGGTAAATGCGGTCGCAAAAATGCCTAAGTAGAATGCTGCAATCCATGCCACCAGAGGCAACTGCAACCAGTTTGTCGTAAAAATCTGCTGGCTGCCGTACGCGGTTGTGACCAGAAGTCCGCCGCAAATACTGGCAAACGAATAAACCAGCAGAGGCTCTCCCCGATTCAGAAACCTGCCCATCGGGGTATACAACGCATGCATCGCACAACCAATTAAGAATATTTGTTCACCCAATCCAAATCGTAGCCCTAGCAAGGCTTCAATGTCGCCTCTAAAAATTACCCATAGCGCACCGATCGCGGCGATCACTAACGACACTGCCATATTAACCGTCGTTATCTGACGCAATAGCATATAACCGAACAAGGCACTGAGGAGTGGAGTCAGCGTAAATACAGCACTGGTAGAGATAGGATCAGTGAGCTGCAAGGCTTCAAACATCAAAATAAAATAGCCCGCAAGTAATCCCCCGACGATTAAATATCGCCATGAACTTTGCAGATGCTTACGGTCAATAATTTTGATGACTGCGACACCAAGCAATACCGCTGCTATTAGAAAACGCAGGGCTGCCAGAGCAACTGGTGCGATGTGCGGCGCAGCCAAATGCCCCAGGGAAAAAGACACCGAAATTGCAGCTGCAAACAGCACCATCGCAGCGTGTCCCCTCAATGCCTGGGAGTGGTCTGTCATTGTTTCTTGATTCAACCCGGACGAGCCCCATGTTATCAGAAGAACAGATAATGCGGGCCGCGATACTCACGTTTAGCCTGTCGTGAAGGCGCTGCCCTGTTATAATAATGCTCCGGCAAGTGCGCGGCAGAACCTCTACTATTGCGACCGCATCCTGACGGTACGTCATATCGATCATGTTCGTGACGTATAAATAAGCATGCGCCTCAGAGGATCGCGCCCTTTTTCAATAAATTATGGGCCCTCGCCACGGCAAGTTCTCGCTACACAAACTTCTGGCATCTGCCTATTACATTATTTACAGGGACCACGCTACATGAACGATCAGTCTGACTACACCCCACCTGAGGTATGGAAATGGGAAACCGAAAGTGGTGGAAACTGGGCCAGTATCAATAGACCCGTGTCAGGGGCAACGCACGAAAAAGAACTACCAGTAGGTGACCACCCGTTACAACTACACTCACTGGCCACCCCGAATGGTGTGAAGGTGACCGTGATGCTTGAAGAGCTACTGGCGATGGGTCACAGTGGTGCAGAATACGATGCTTACCTCATAAAAATTGGCGATGGAGAGCAGTTTAGTTCTGGCTTTGTTGCTATAAATCCGAACTCAAAAATACCGGCGCTTGTTGATCAAAGCACCTCACCTCCGACCAATGTGTTTGAAAGCGGTGCGATACTTTTATACCTGGCTGAAAAGTTCTCTGCATTATTGCCAACCGATCATGCGAAGCGCACAGAGTGTTTAACCTGGCTCTTCTGGCAAATGGGCAGTGCTCCCTATCTTGGTGGTGGTTTTGGACATTTTTACAAATATGCCCCGGTGAAAATCGAATACTGTATTGATCGGTTCACGATGGAAGTTAAACGTCAGCTTGATGTTCTTGATAAGCAACTGGAAGGCAGGGACTTTATTTGCGGCGACGAATATACAATTGCCGATATCGCCATTTGGCCGTGGTACGGGGCAGTGGTCCTGGATACAGTTTACGAAGCTGCCGAGTTTCTGGAAGCACATACCTATACCAACGTAGTCAGATGGGCAGAGAATATTGCACAGCGACCAGCAGTTCAACGCGGGAAAATGGTGAACCGAAGTTTTGGTCCCCTGGAAGGACAGCTGCATGAACGACACAGCAGCACCGATTTTGAAACAATGACGCAGGATAAAATCAACCCTGATCAGGAGCCAGCGTAGCAAAATTCAAGAACGGGCCTTGGAGGGCCTGACCTTAGGGCTGGGCAAGAACTAGAATGTAAAACTCGAAACGCAAAGCGTTTGCTTTTGATCTACCCGCGTTTAATCAGGTTTGAGAGTGATCGTGCAAGTGGGTCGGCGCGCCATGGAAGGCGCAAAGAGCGCTGTCAGCTATGCATGGCTGTTTGCGCTGTCCGCTTGCACGATCACTGTCAAATGCCGCAGGCACCCGAAGGGCTGAGTAACCGCAAAGAAACTTTTTGCTTCCGTTTTTTGTCTTTTCAACAATGAAGGCCCCCGGCAGGGGTGTCATGTTAGCTGCGCGGCAGCCCACCGCTCACCAGGGAGTCATCTCTTAGCCCCCTTACGCTAGCGCTGGGGAATGCCTGCCGCTGACAAATGAGATGCAAATTTCTCTGCGAGTTGAGGCCCGCCGCTCCAGTGCTTCACCCAGCTGTCAACGGTAAACTCGGGTTCAAGAGACAAGAGTCGTTGTGCTGTCAATTTTGCCAGCCCAATTTCACCCAGGGCCACCTGAATTGCAACTAGTGCACGCAACGGGGAAGTGTGGATGGAATTGAGCTGGATAGATGATTGTGCGAATTGCTCAGCCAGTACGTACCTGTCAGCCAGATAATATGCTGCTGCTGCAATTGTATAGAAATGTTCCAACTGCGGGTCTAATGGTGATAAATCAATGGCTGCATCTATACAGGCAGTAGCGTCATCACTTCGTTCAACGGAAAAATAAACTAACGAACTGGATGCATGGACTCTGGGATCGTTTTTGCCATGACTCAATCGATTGGTAATTAATTCAAGGCCACCTTTGACATTCTTAAATACCTGCGTTTCGATTACCGCCTTCAATGCAATCGCATGATCGTTTCCGGGATTTAGATCCAGTGCCTTGTCAATCTGGCCTCGAATAGACTGGATGGCTTCCGCTTCCTCTCTTATTGCCCATCCGCCCTTTCGATTCAGTCGTAAGAATTGCCACTGTGCGATGAATGTTTGTATGTCAGAGTTGTGCGGGTGCCTGTTGAGTATTTGCATGAAGCAGTCTCTGGACCGAAAAAAACTCTCGTTATCATTTGCATGCATAGAGTTTATTGCACCGATGTACAGCTCGTATGTGTCCAGACTTCGTAACGAGTCAGTGTTTTCACCCAGGATTCTTTTTTCATATATTTTTTGTGCTGTATTGCTGGCGAGATGAGTAACCAGGTAGCTATTACTATCTAATATATCGCGAACATCACAGTGAATTTTATCCTCCCAGATAGCATGAGTTGTCGAAACGATACTCAACCTTAGTTTTATACACAATCCGCTTTGATGCTCGGCATAGGTTCCATGCAATACAAAGTCACATGCTAACTTTTGATGTAATTCTGTAAACGACCACTTTATTTTCCTGAATTTAGTTGCGCTTAACCTTGAGATCACCTTTAAATGCAAAGACTGCGATAAAAGACTAATGACATTATTGGCTAGTATTTCACCAATCACATCAAGTTTAGCCTTACCTTCACCCATATATGCAAACGGTACGACAGCAAGTATCGGGAGTACAGCATTCTTCTTCACTTTATTTTCTCACCACTAACGAAACTCACGGATCAATATAACGTTTTAAAATGCCGCTAATTTTGCGGGTGGATTTTTTCCAGCAGCAGCTCAGCATTAACAGGTTTCTGAAGCACGGTGACTGATAATCCTGCACAGAGTTCCGTGAACTTAAGATCTGATGCCATAACTACAATTGGCATAACCGGA
>CAZNOB010000307.1:0-5234 GCA_964574535.1 uncultured Granulosicoccaceae bacterium
GGTGCGGATCACTCGGTATTCAAACCCCTGTATAGCCAGCTTGCCAATGTTGCGCAGATCATCTACCTTGATCATCGCGCCAATGGCCGCAGTGAGCACGGACCGCGTTCGCGCTGGACACTTGAACAATGGGGCCAGGATATTAAGTCGTTTTGCGACGCGCTGGAGATTCAAAATCCCGTGGTGCTGGGGCTTTCTTTCGGTGGCATGGTGGCACAATCGTACGCCACACAGTTTCCGGATCACCCCGCCGCTCTGATTTTGCTTTCCACTGCGTGCGTAATGGATTTTGAAGCATCATACAATGCGTTTGAGCGACTCGGCGGTAGCGCTGCCCGAAACGCCGCAGAAAATTACTGGTCAGATCCGAGTGATAACGCCTACACAATATACCAGCAAATCTGCTACCCGTTGTACCGTAAACACCCGCGCTTTTCAGAGCTGCACAACACCACACTTACCCATGATGTAGTCGCATTAGACTTCCACCGCAAAGCACGTTCAGCAGACAGATTTGACCTGCGTGCAGACTTGCATCGCATCACCTGCCCGACACTGGTGGTCTCAGGCGATGACGATCCAATCACGCCACCGGTATGCGCCGAAACCATACTTGCACACCTCAGTCCCGGGGTCGGACGGTTAGAGCGCTTTGCAGATGCCGGGCACGGGGTCGGCCAGGACGGCGGAGATGCCTACTGGGCATTGTTGAGAAACTTTGTGACCGAACAGGGGCGGTAACGGATACACACGTAGCAGTTAAGCCGATCAAGAATCATCACCGGGCCTTGATTCAAACTTCTTTAAGGTGCGACTGGAGCGAATGCTGTACATGCCTTCTTGCGTCGTTATTCAATGCACCGGGCTTGCCGGCAGGTTCACCACCATGGCACCGGCTGCATACAAGATATCAAGCGGCCACTCTTCGGCAACTGATAGTAAGTTTTTTCCTAAGCGCAGACTGCGGTTCAATTTATATTGAGATCTGAATCTTCACCTTCTATCTCTATTGTGGAAGGTTATTTCCAGGTTTTGTTTGGCTTCATTAGTTTACGGAAGCATGGTAGACAATTTTCGGCATTTCATGTTCCTTTCATTTTTAATGTAGTGAAGCTTTATCTTTATTCGGTTGCTACTTGATTCGCTGTTAAGCAACTCCACCAGCGTTGGTTAATTTACATTCAGAATGGAATTTATATATCTGGAGAACCAATCCGAAACAGCACGTTGTCGCCCTATTACAATTCTGTGCAAAAGCGGAGACCTGCCCTGATGATGTTCCATACCGGAGGCTACTATACAGTTACAGGTGTGACAATCCCTGCCCCGCGGCTCCGCCTGAATCTGGTATCCAAATTGAAACCGTCCGTGGCAAACCCGGAACGCAGGTATTCACCAATAATGCACTGACGCTCCACTGCACCCACTTAAATCAAAAAACCACTATTCCCTCACCTCACTATGCCCCGCAATCTCGGCACGGGTCTCCCGCAACCATTTGATATGCGCTGCCACACTACTGATCCCTTTTTTAAGCGCGAGATACAACGCCAGATCTTCCAGTGGTAGTGACGCTCGTTGTTCTCTAGAGTAGTAGCATTTTTTAATACCACTATAGACGGCTGCCCGTTCTTCTGCGCCCTTGATAGCGCGATCAAGCTCTTTAAGTAACACGGCGACATTGTCTTGCCTAAGATTCAGCAGTTTAACCAGTAGCAAATCTTTGCTCGGCGATTTTTTCACGGGTGTCTGCAGCCATTCGTGAAGATCCTGTTTGCCGGATGCGGTAATTCGATACACTTTTTTATCCGGTTTATCACCCTGCTTTACCGACGAAAATTTCACCAGTTTTTCATCAGTCAGCTTTGACAGCTCGCGATAAACCTGTTGGTGACTGGCGCTCCAGAAGTAACCCACAGCACTCTCAAAGGTCTTGACGATTTCGTAACCGGTTTTTCGCTCTCTATCCAGAAGCGTTAGTAAAACAAATTTTAGAGCCATATGCATATTGTTGCATATTTTTTTAAACCTCGCTATATTATGCAACTAGTGGCATATGGAGACTCTAATGATCAAGGCACTCGTTTTTCTACACATCGCCTCAGGATCCGGCGCAGTTGTCGGCCTGTTGGGCGCACTGATCTCACAAAAAGGCGGGCTCTGGCACAGACGAATGGGTAAGCTGTACACCCTTTCCATGGTCATAGCTCTTCTCCTGGCATCGATTGTCTCGGCACTGACCGGTAATGTATTTCTCTTTCTGATCGGGCTTTTCAGTGGTTACTTTGTTTACACCGGCTGGCGACTGGCGGTAGTAAAAGACGGCATCAGAAGCAAGCAAGATCAACTCGCGGCACAGTTTATGGTGCTCTGTGCAGTGGTGATGTTGGGCTACGGAATCTACCAGACCGTTGCAGGGGATTCTCTGGGTTTAGCACTGGCCGTGTTTGGTATTTTTGCCTTTCAGCCGGCCTGGAGCGATGTAAAACTCGCCACACGGTGGCCTAAGGGCAAAGACCGGATTGTGTTACATCTTAACCGCATGGGTGGTGCGAGCATCGCTACCATGACCGCTGTTTTTGTGGTTAATGTGCAAACCTACCCCGCTTTTATTGCCTGGCTTCTACCAACAGTAGTGGGCACACCGTTGATTATTTACTGGACACGGAAGACATTTAAAGG
Source organism: uncultured Granulosicoccaceae bacterium (assembly GCA_964574535.1). Classification (GTDB taxonomy): domain Bacteria; phylum Pseudomonadota; class Gammaproteobacteria; order Granulosicoccales; family Granulosicoccaceae. The sequence goes on from CAZNOB010000307.1 coordinate 2,683, forward strand.
CGAACCGGCTGCCGGTTGATGCTAATTTGGCCGACTCGATCGCATGCCTTGGTTTGTAGCGATTAAAATCGTTGGGGAAGCAGTAATTGACACACACGAAGACATCACCTATCGATATCACATCGGCGAAAATCCAATGGTCACCACTTCCAGTAGCGCAGCTTTTTACGCATCTTGTATTGCCGCAAAATATCCGGCTTTTTAACTTTTAACTGCGACTGTTCTGCTATCGCATCATCAATTGCATCGAGCGTGCGCTGCGACGATAAAGCATCCGTGTACGGATGAACACGCTGACCGAATTCCTTAATAGATTGCATCAATTCAACTGGTTTACCAAAAGCATTATCCAGTGCATGTTCCAGCTCACTTTCATTCAAGATGTTTAAAAGATGATCACCAGGTGAGATATTATTAAACGTTACAACCGGCTTGTTCAGCAATAAAAACATAGTAATCACTGATGAAGTATCACAGAGCATAACATCCGCCTCACGCAACAAAGGGCTGACATCGTCCGTCTCTACCAGAGTCAGGTGTTCGGAGGTCAAAGCTTTATACAGTTCAACAGTCCGGCGCGACATTTTGGGATGGAATTGAACCAGCCACCGCCACCTGCCGGTCTGACTTAACCGTTTTATTGTGTCGTGAAGTTGATCCGCACAGGAAAGCCGCTTAGAAAACGTTGAACAAAATAAAACCGTTGGCCTGGTGTCGTTCGCGGTGTGCGTACCGGAAAACATTGGATCCAACGCGCACCAGCCGGTCTGCGTGACAAAATAGCTTCTTGGCGGTGACGACAACGATTCGAACGCCGCGGTAGATTCAGGCCCTTGCGTGCAATAGAGATCAAAACAATTCCTGAGTTTGTAGTGATCATTGCGCCCGCGCTTGTCCAGTTTACCGGCATCAAAGCCATGAAATACAGCTACATTAATACCGGGTAAAAAGGTCGGCGCAATATTCCCGGGGAATATCGTCGCATCCGCCTGAAAAGCTAAAACTTCATCCAGGCTGATCAATCTTCTTTCTGTGCTGTGCAGAAAATCAGCTGATACTTCCCCACCCTCCAGAAACCAGGCGACCTCATCCCCGCGCTCCCGAATAACGGCTTGCAAAGGCCTGAGAATTCCATAGGCGTAGTTTTGAGATATAAAGAATAAGTAACGTTTACGGTTCATGCGTACAATGATACCGAACTCGAACCACATCGATTAACGAATTAGCAATAAGAAAGACCATCACTGCCTATCTGGCTGATCCACCCGGACGACAAAGAATGTCGAAGACAGTAGTGTATTGAATGTTGCTGAGCTGAAAACTCGACAATTGCTCCATTTCTCAACCAGAGTTAGAAAAAACCAGCGCTGATCAATTCGATTTTTTGCCTTCATTAACTGTTTATTCAATTGATTTTGGAAACAATTTTTTGAGAATCCCCGGGGGAAAATAAATGCAATCAGACGCCTTTTTGAGCATTAGAGATAACTGCTGCTTGACATAACCAGGGCGTCCGGATAAGTCTGTGTTATTTTTTCAGTGTGCCGCGAAAAGCGTGCAAGAAAAGTCGATAACGCCGGGCACGCAGTCGCAGGCGAAGGAGAGGTTTAGTGTTAAAGAAACTGAGTAGCTGGTGGCAAAACGCCGCCACTCGCGTGCCGCCGAACGTAGCGGGAGATCTCGACTTTCAATTCCTGCAGCAAAATTCTCTGATCAGTGAATTGTCGCCGGCGGCCGCACTGTTTCTCCATTCCAGAATGGTGCAGCGTCGGTACTCGCGTCGTGAGATGATCTTTCGTGATCAGAATCCTGGTGTTTGCATGTTTTTGATTCGACAAGGCGGGGTGGAGTTATTCATAGAAGATGAAGAAGAAAACATCGTTCGACTGGCAGAGCTGGAACAGGGGGCATTATTCGGGGAGATCGCCACGGCTACCGGCTATTCCAGAACCGCCAGCGCGCGCGCGAACAAGAACGACACGCTACTGCTGTCGATCTCGCGCTTTGATCTCGAGGATCTGGGTCGCAACTTCCCGCACGATGGAATACTGGTGCAGCGTGGCATCACCTTTTCCGTCATCGACAGTCTGATTGCAACCACCAATCAGCTTAGCGTTGCACAGCGCAGGATTGAAGAGCTGCGTCTGCAGCTTGCCCGCCATGAAAAGTAGCAGCCAGGGGTTTGGCGGCATCGCACTGGTCGTCGCACTGGTTGCGGCTGCGGTGCTTGTCTATAACGTGTCACACTTGTTGCCTCCGATAGTGCTGGGCCTTTTGCTCGGTTATGTCGTCTATCCGTTGATCCGCCTGTTGAGCCGTGTCGGGCTGCCCAGAGGGCTCGGTGTGCTACTGGTGTTTACGCTGTTTGTCTCTGGCATCGTCTACAGTGGGTCGATTCTCGCGCCGTTGGTGAAATCTGAAATCGATGTACTGACCGGAAGCCAGAGTGCAAGCGTTGGTGAGTCGCGTATCTACGACATCATCAACGATACTTCCAACCAGCTCTATCGCTACCGGCTGATAAAAGAAAATCTCGACGCGCAGCAATTGAT
>CAZNOB010000308.1:0-5217 GCA_964574535.1 uncultured Granulosicoccaceae bacterium
GCATCTTCAAGGGCTGCATAGCGACCGGTTTTGCCATAGTGGCCGGATGACATATTGGTTTTAAGCAATAAACAATTGTCATCTGTTTTTGTTGCGCGTAGTTTGGCTACCCACTTGGCGGGTTCCCAGTAGGTTACTCTTGGGTCGGATACACCGGCCGTTACCAGCATGGGCGGGTAGTCCTGTGCCGTGACATTGTCATAGGGTGAGTAAGCCGATATATCTTTAAACGCTTGTTCACTTTCAACCGGGTTGCCCCATTGTGACCATTCGCCGGGGGTAAGGGGCAGGGTTTCGTCGAGTATCGTATTGAGTACGTCAACGAAGGGTACATCGGCGATGATACCACCCAATAGATCAGGTCTCATATTAGCCACCGCCCCGACCAGTAAACCGCCTGCAGATCCACCCTGAATCGTGATGTTTCGTTGCGCGGTGTATTGTTGTTCTATCAGAGTTTCGGCCGCTGCGATTAGATCGTGAAACGAGTTAACTTTGTGTGCAAATTTTGCTTGTTCGTACCAGGCACGTCCTTTTTCCTGTCCGCCACGTACATGTGCGATGGCAAAAACAAAACCTCTGTTCACCAGGCATAGCCGGTTAGCACTAAAAGATGCCGGTATTGAAGCACCATATGATCCATAGCCATAAAGCAGGCAGGGGGCTGTGCCATTGAGTTCGGTATTTTTATGGTGAAGCAGGGTAACGGGTACTTCGGCACCATCGTGTGAGACTGCTGTTATACGACGGGTAATATAGTCATCACTGTTGTGACCGGATGGTATCGTCTGTTCTTTAAGTAAAGTACGGTTACCGCTGGCCAGGTCGAATTCGTAAATGCGAGTGGGCGTAGTGGGTGATGAATACCCTACTCGAATTGAATGGGAGTTAAATTCGTAATGGGTATCCAGTGATAAGGAATACGCTTCTTCCTTAAAATCAATTGAGTGAAAATCACCGTTGTTTCTGGCATAGCAAATTTTAGGTAACGCGTTTTCGACAACCAGCCATATGAACCAGTCCTGATATGCCTCGACCGATCTCACCATATTACCTGCCTGATGCGGTACAAGGTCTGTCCAGTGTTCGCGTCCGGGTTGATTAACCTTGGTTTCAATGATTTTAAAATCTATGGCGTCGTCGGCATTCGTCAGTATAAGAAAGCGGTCATTTTGATGTTCGACGCTGTATTCAAGGTTGTCTGTTCGCGGTTCAATAAGCGTTGGTTCAGCGTGCAGGTTGTCGGTTGGTATAAACCAGACTTCGTCCTGATCATTCATACCGGTAGAGATAAACACATAGGACTCGGATGCGCTGGTTTCTACCGCACAGGAAAAGCGGGGGTCTTGCTCTTCAAACACCAAAGAATCGTTTTTGGGATCACTACCGACTTGATGCCTGAATACTTTATTGGGTCGATGATTTTCATCTACCCGGGTGTAAAACACGGTGTTGTTGTTTGCCCAGGCAACGGTGTCGACATCATCAATGGTGTAACTGCTGTCGGTGCCGGTTGCCAGATCGCGGAAAGACAGTCGGTAGTATTCAGCGCCGGAGGTATCACGACTCCAGGCCAGTGTTTTATGGTCCGGGCTATGATCGACCAGGTCGTAGTCAAAGTACTCGTATGGTTCTGCCTCTGTATTGATATCAATGGTGACTTGTTCTTCCCCGGTTTCACGAAGTCTACGCAGGTAAACCGGGTGTTCGCCATTTTCAATATATCGATAGGCATAGTCCCAGGGGCCGTCTTTATCAGGTAGTGAATCTTCGCGTTCCAGAATTCGACCTCGCATCTCGGCGATCAATTGCTTCTGCAGCACCTGTGTGTCCGCCATGGCTTCTTCGTAGTAGGTGTTTTCCTGTAGCAGATAGTTTTTGATCGGGTCTGGCAGTGCCTCGGGTGTGCGCATGGCCTCCTGCCAGTTATCGGCCCTCAGCCACGCGTAGTCGTCGATCCATTGTTGGCCATGTGCGTTGCATTGATGAGGATTACGTTCGGCGACTGGTGGGGTGTGCGTGGTTTTAATTAGCATTTTTGCGGGTGGCCTGGAGAGTTGCGTTTGGTGGTTATTGTAACGGCTGGGAGGGATAAATGAGATACCGGGACGGATTTCTATAAATACAATTGATGTAGGGGTTTGCCGATTAAGGATTGCACAATTCTGCCGTTACTCGCGGCGTGACCGAGAATAACTGGTATTCCGGGCATGTTGACGGTCACAATTATTTGAGCAATATCTTGCCAAAGCGGTGTTTGTAGTGCATTCTGCCGCTGTCTCGCGTCAGAATTCTGGTGAGGCACAATGTGGGAGAGATCGAATGCAGGGCTTGTCCCTGGTAATTCGGCGCCGAAGGAGCAACACCCAGGAAACTCTCAGGCAAAAGGACCACATTGAGTCGAGACTTCTGGAGAGCGACAATAGCTAAGCTGTTGTCCACCGAAGGGGTAAAGCGTTTACCGGTTGACGTCAGGTCACGGTAATTTTTGCGCTCAAACTCTCAGGTTCCAAGACAGATGGGATGGAAAGATTGTTATGCAATCCGTCATTTGTTTGTTGGAGCCAATATGAAAAATATAGCTGTTATCGGCGCCGGAATCACCGGTGTCACTACTTGTTATGCCCTTCTGAATCGCGGCTACCGCGTTACCGTTTTTGATCGACATCGCTATCCTGCAATGGCAACCTCGTTTGCCAATGGCGGGCAACTTTCTGCCTCTAATGCTGAAGTCTGGACCCAAACCTCTACCATCATTAAGGGTCTAAAATGGATGTTAAAAAGGGATGCGCCATTGTTGGTTAACCCGCGTCCTGACTGGCACAAGCTATCGTGGATGGCGGAGTTCATCGGCAATATACCGAACTACGAAAAAAATACCGTTGAAACCACGCGGCTGGCCATCGCTGCGCGTGCCCATCTGCAGAACTGGGCGGTGCGTGAAAACATAGATTTTGACTTTGAGCAACGCGGTATTCTGCATATTTACTCAAACGAAAAAGAATATGACCACGCTACCCGCGTGAATGAAATGCTAAAGCGTGGCGGATTACAGCGTGATGCTGTCAGTACAGATGAATTGCGAGAAATTGAACCGGCAATCAGTGGCAATTTGTTTGGCGGTTTCTACACGCCCAGTGACTCTACCGGTGACATTCATAAATACACACGTGGTCTTGCTGACGCCTGTGTTCGGCAGGGAGCAGTATTTAACTGCGACACAAGTGTTGAGGAACTCAAACACACTGATGGCGGGGTGGAAGTCAGGTTTATTCATCAGGAACCCGGTTCAGCAGCAAATACCGATACAGAGCGTTTTGACGGCATAGTGGTTTGTGCCGGGGTGGGGAGCCGCGCTATCGCATCTCAACTTGGTGATCGGGTAAATATTTATCCTGTCAAAGGTTATTCCATCACGGTGCCGCTGGACGATGAGAAAAGCCGGCGGGCTGCTCCGTGGGTAAGTTTGCTGGATGATGAAGCCAAGATAGTGACCAGTCGGCTTGGGCCTGATCGTTTTCGCATCGCGGGGACGGCTGAATTTAACGGCGTCAATAAAGATATTCGGGATGATCGTATTCAACCGCTCATTGATTGGTGTCGAAGGTATTTTCCCGCGATCAATACTGAACATGTGGTGTCCTGGGCAGGCTTGCGCCCGATGATGCCGAATATGATGCCGCGCATCAGCGCTGGAAATAGAGCAGGGGTATTTTATAACACCGGCCATGGTCATTTGGGTTGGACGTTATCCCCGATCACGGCAGAAATGGTCGGCGACATTGTCGCGGCCAAATTACCTGTAGCGGACAGCCCTTCAGCGACCAGTCCAGCGGCAAAAATAACGCCTTTAAGAAAGGCGAGCTGAGCGTTAACCCGCATCACTTATTTGTGCGTGCGGGTGACGGGTTCTGCTTATCAGAAAATTGGCGTAAATTGGGAAGTGGAGTATCGTTATTTTCGTATATGATCGGGTTTTGCTGAATCATCAATTGTTGATTGGTTGACCCGTTAACGCCGACTGTGGACCAGGTAAGTCGTTGAGCCCTGATATAGCGGTAGTAATCTTTTTTTGCGCAAACCTGTGTTATTGCTTTGCTTATATAGTGCGCGATATTTTCTGGCTGCGTGTATTGACCGTTGTCGCCGCGCTGATGACATTCCCGTATTTCATTTTTCAACCCAGTGTTTTGTATTCCGCGTTGTTCTGGCAATCGGCGTTTGTCATTATCAACCTTGTCAATATTGCACTCTTGCTTTACGCACGCCGTCCGGTGCCGTTGACTGAAGAGCAAGCTTTATTAAAAGATATGGTGTTCCGGAATCTGTCATCTCGGGAAGCAGCTTTGCTGTTTAAAAAAGCGAAATGGCAGCGAGGAGATACCAATCAGTTGCTGATGAGTGAAGGCGAAGCGCTGGATAAACTGTATTTGCTGTATGCCGGGAATCTAAGAATAGAACGCAATGCTAAAACGCTTGCACACAGAGGCCCCGGCAGTTTTATAGGAGAAATAGCCTATATGACTGGATCGCTATCATCTGCAGATGTTGTTATTTCAGTGCCCTCAAGGTATGTCGAGTGGGATGTCGCTGAACTCAGGCAATTGCTTAGTAAAAAATCAGAGCTTAAGTCAGCATTTGAGTCGCTGCTTGCTGTCAATGTGGCACATAAACTCGCCTCGGAAGAACACCTTTAGTTTTGTGGTGCCGGTGTAATTTAGTCATACTGCGGTTTTAATCCAACCCGCCTCGAGTCAAGACAGGTAGAATGCAATCTAGTCTGATCAAAGGAAGCGTCATGGCGCAACTTGGAAAAGTTAACCAGCTATCAGTTAGCCGAATAAGCCCTTACAGTACCTTCCTTGATGGTGGTGATCTGGGTGAGGTGATGCTGCTTAAAGACTCTGCGGTAAGTGGTCTTGAAGTTGGCGACTCGCTCAGCGTCTTTGTGTATCTGGATTCTGATGAAACCCTTGTAGGCAGCACCAGGCTGCCCTCACTGGTCGAGGGAGAGTGTGGTTGTCTTACCGTGGTAGCAAAAACCGACAACGGCGTTTTTTTAGACTGGGGACTGAAATCAGATTTGTTTCTGCCGCGCTCTGAGCAAATGGGTGATAGCAGTGTGGGCAGCCAATGCGTTGTGGTGGTGTTGCTTGATGAAAATAACTCACGCATGATTGCCAGCAGCCGTCTGTATAAGTATCTGCCCGAGGTCAC
>CAZNOB010000309.1:0-5191 GCA_964574535.1 uncultured Granulosicoccaceae bacterium
GCAGATAGTGAGGCAACATGAATCGATCGTGCAGCTGAGTGCCCCATCGTATTAACGGTGCTCTGTAGGGATGATCCCAAAAACGGCTGATCAGGCTGCGTAGCAGTAAGCCCTGAGTAATACCCATTCGAGGGTGCGGCGGCATTTCGAAAGCTCGAAATTCAACTAGACCTTGCCGACCGGCAGGGCCGTCCGGAGAATAAAGCTTATCGATACAGATTTCCGCACGATGTGTATTGCCAGTAACATCAATCAACAAGTGGCGGAGCAATCGATCAACCAGCCAGGGTTGCGGCACCTCCCCCACCGGAATACGCGACAAAGCCATTTCAAGTTCGTAGAGTGTGTCAGAACGAGCTTCATCAACGCGAGGTGCCTGACTGGTAGGTCCAACAAACATACCTGAAAACAAGTAGGACAAACTGGGGTGGTGCTGCCAGAAGGTAATAATACTGGCAAGTAAGTCGGGCCGACGAAGAAAGGGACTGTCTTCGGGAGTCGGTCCGCCAAAGGTTATATGATTACCGCCACCTGTACCGGTATGGCGGCCATCTACCATAAATTTTTCGGCGCCCAGTCTGACTGATTTTGCCAGCCCATAAATACTCTCGGTTTGCTCAACGAGCTCGTCGAATGATTCTACCGGGTGTACGTTAACTTCGATCACGCCCGGGTCTGGTGTAATTCGAAACGATTTCAGACGACTGTCGCGTGGCGGTTCATAGCCTTCAATAGTGATGCGGACGTCTGTTTCGCTTGCTGCTTTTTCTATGGCAGTAATCAATTCAATGAAAGCGGCGGCGCTTCTTACCGGTGGCAGAAACACATAGATTTCGTCGTCACGCCATTCCACACAGAGTGACGAGCGAATTGGATGGTCTAAGGGTTTTGACAAAGGCAGTGGTGGCTTGTTGTCGACACCTGTGGTTTCGGGCAATGGCCGCAGTTGATCAAACCCGTCTTCCGGATAGGCCAGCAACGCTTCGTCATCATCAGCAGTGATCGACTCCAGTGGCAGACGCAGGCCCATGGGTGAGTCGCCGGGTACTAAAAACACATGCTCTCTGCGCAACGGCCAAACACTGCTGCGCCAGCCATCCACAGTACGGCGCAGTGGCAGCATCCAGCCAACGGGTTCGTCAAGCCCTTTACTAAGCCGATTCGTGAGGTTACGCCTTGAGCGGCTGTCTTTGAGGTCAAGGTCTGCCAGTTTAGTGTCTTCGGGTAACAGGCTTTCAATCTGGAGATGATAGAGCGGATCTTCGAAACAGCCATGCAGGCAATTTGGCTGAACTCGCATGGTTTTGGTTAGCGCTCTGGCAAACCGGTGTACCTGGTCACGAGTAAACTTGTTGCCGTTACCGGGAAGTGTAATCCGGCTATCGTCGTGCCACATCGCTATGCCATCTGTACGCCAGTAACAGGTAAGTGCCCAGCGAGGGGTTGGCTCACCGGGGTACCACTTGCCCTGTGCGAACAACGGTAACCCGCCCGGCGCGAAATGGGCGCGCATTTTGACCATCAGCTGATTAGCAAGATCCAGTTTCTCCTCGCCCAGTGCTGCAACGTTCCATTGCGCTGATTCCATGTCGTCGATAGAGACAAACGTGGGTTCACCCCCCATGGTTAACCGTACATCTTGTCGTTTGAGCCTTTCATCAACGTGAGCACCTAACTGCAGGACTTTGTCCCAGTCGGTCTCGGTGTAGGGCTTTGTAACACGGACTTTTTCTTCAATACGAGTGACCGTATTGCTGAACCTGAAATCCGTGGCCTGTTCACTGGCGCCACCGGATATTGCTGCTGCACTAACGGGTTGCGGGGTACAAGCCAAAGGAATATGGCCTTCTCCGGCGAACAAGCCGGAGGTTGGATCCATACCGACCCAGCCTGCCCCGGGTAGATAGACCTCGGCCCAGGCGTGTAAGTCAGTGAAGTCGCTGTCTGGTCCTGATGGACCATCCAGTGATTTCTCATCTGCCGTTAACTGGACCAGGTAACCCGAAACAAATCGTGCAGCCAAACCACAGTTACGTAGTATTTCAACCAATAACCAGCCGCTGTCGCGACATGATCCGCTGCCAAGACTCAGCGTTTCAACACTGCTTTGAACGCCGGGCTCCATTCGTACGCAGTAGTCAATATCACGCTCCAGTGCCTGATTAAGTGCGACCAGCCAATCTATTATCGGCAATTCATCGGGCGGGCGGTTCTTGCCCAGCCATTGTTTCAGTACCTTATTGTTCTTGCTGTATTCAAGATATGGCTGCAGCTCTGCTTTGGTTGTTTTGCTGTACCTGAACGGGTAAGTCTCCGCGTAATCTTCGACAAAAAAATCGAACGGATTAATGACGGTGAGGTCGGCGATTAGCTCAACTTCTATTTTTAATTGTTTTGTGGGCTCGGGAAATACCAGTCGCGCAAGGTAATTGCCAAACGGATCCTGTTGCCAGTTAATGAAGTGTTCGTCTGGAGTAACTTTAAGTGTGTACGATTCAATCAAGGTTCTGCAATGTGCTGCAGGCTTTAACCTAACGACATGGGCTCCGAGTATCGTTGGTTTATCATAGTGATATTCTGTGTTGTGGTTCAGTGCGACACGAATCCCCATTGTTAGTTGTTTCCTGTAAGGTCGTTAGGGGGGAAATACCTGGATGCGATATCGCCATAAATATGTATTAAAGCTATCTGAAGCTGGTCAATAAATTCATGAAGCTGTTGTTTGTTTTTTGCAAGTAACGCGATGTCTGCTTGCTGGTTAGTGTTTATCAGTTCGTCGAGTTTTGCTATTCGGCTTTCACCCGATGTTTTCTCGGCCAACTCCTGATCCGCCGCTTGCTGCCCGGGGCCAATAAGCTGAATACACCGAGCTAATTCGGTCAGGCAATAATGGATAGTGTGGGGAAAGTGTGGATTCTGCAGTAGAAAAGACAAAACTTCTGAGCCAATCACTGGTTTTTTTACATGCTTCATATACATTTGAAATGCAGATAGCGTGCGCAAAACAGAAACCCATTGACTATTTTCAAACGGCAAAAGCTCACTGTTGGCATTAGCTGGCAAAAGATTGGCAGAGCGTACGTCAAGTATTCTCGATGTCATATCCGCACGTTCCAGTAAGCGACCCGCACGTAAAAACAGGTAACCGGTATCACGACTGATGGTGCTTGATATAGCGCCAGCGATTGCGCGGGACTGATATTCAAGCTGTTTTAGCAGTGCCTGTCGGGCATTGGTGTTCTTGCACAGACCTGTAAGCTCTGCAGAGTAACCACACAGGTTTTTTATATATTCATACAAATCTGTAGACATGCAGTCACGGGACGATCGCAGGTTTGCGCTAATCGACAGTAAATTGCTTGCTATCGATCCAGGGTTTTTTGTATCACTGATCAAAAAACCGCAGATGCTGATCTCGTCGTTTGCCGTGCCTAATTTGGTGAATACTTCATCACCTCCGGTAATTGATACCAGTGGCAGCCAGGATTCAACCGAATCAGCACCAGGCAGATCCATCAGTAAATTGGCGTGTACCCGAATAAGACGAGCTGTGTTCTCTACTCTTTGCAGATATCTATTTAACCAAAACAGGTTGCTGGCGACTCGAGCGAGCATCTATTTCTGCCCCCTATCTTTTACCTTTTGAGATTGCGATTGAGCACCCGCAGAGCCTTGTGGCGCTTCCTGCACTGCTCTCTCAACCGGCTTGTCCACGGGCGGATTGGTCGGATCTGTTTCTACCACCCAGGTGTCTTTGCTGCCACCACCTTGTGAGGAATTTACCACCAGGGAGCCTTCGACAAGGGCGACTCTCGTCAATCCACCGGTAGTGACCCGTGTGACATCAGATTGCAAAACGAAGGGTCGTAAATCAACATGCCTTGGTACCAGAATGTCATCGATCAGTGTCGGACATGTCGATATTCCCAGAGTGGGTTGTCCAATGTAATTGCGTGGGTCAGCCAATATTTGTTTTCGCGTTTCGCTGCGTTGTTCAGCACTGCTGTGGGGGCCAATTAACAGACCATATCCGCCGGACTCGTTAGCTGGTTTGACCACCAGCTTTTCCAGGTTGTCGATTACATATTCACGATGTTCGGAATTTTCACAACGGTAGGTCGGTACATTTTTGATCAGCGGATCCTGATCGAGGTAATAGCGGATTATGTCAGGTACATACGAATAGATAACCTTATCATCAGCGACACCGGCACCCGGAGCGTTGGCTATGGCAACATTGCCGGCGCGCCATGCGCGCATGAGCCCTCGAACCCCCAGCGTTGACTCCGGGTTGAAGCATTCAGGGTCTAAAAATTCGTCGTCGATGCGACGATAAATCACATCGACTCGTTTTAGCCCATCGACATTGCGAACATAAACGCATTCGTCTTCGCCGACTAACAAATCACGACCTTCAACCAATTCGGCTCCCAGTTGGCGCGCCAGAAAACTGTGCTCAAAATACGCCGAGTTATAGATACCCGGGGTTAAAACGCACAGGATCGGATTTGATACATCACTTAACGATCGCAACATTTGCCACAGACTGGCGATATAGTCATCCACCGGCAATATTTGGCAACGACTAAAAACCTCAGGCAGGGTACGCTTCATGACCTCGCGATTTTCGATCATGTAAGACACCCCGGATGGCACTCTGAGGTTGTCTTCGAGGACATAGACTTCACCATCCTGATCGCGCACCAGATCACTGCCACAAATATGTGCCCAGACACCGTGCCTGGGCTGTATGCCACGACACTGCTCGCGAAAGTTGCTTGAGGTTTCAAGTAATGATGCCGGTACTACCCCGTCGGCAATGATATTTTGTTCGTTATAGAGATCATTAATAAATAAATTTAACGCCTCAAGACGCTGAATGAGTCCATCTTTGATCTTTGTCCACTCTTTGGAATCAATAACACGTGGGATGATGTCAAACGGCCAGTCCCGGTCTATATTTCCATCGCCTGAGTAGACGGTGAACGTAATGCCCATTTGCTTTATAGAGAGTTCCGCGGCACGTTTTCTTTCTATTAGTTCACTGCGACTTAACTGACTAACGTAGTCCACCAGGGCTTTTGCAGCGGGTCGAGGTGAACCATCCTGTAAAAACACTTCATCAGTAGTTGAGCTTCGGTACTTATTCATTTGAGATTGCCTTACCGCAAGCCGATTTTAACGGTACTTC
>CAZNOB010000310.1:0-5186 GCA_964574535.1 uncultured Granulosicoccaceae bacterium
ACTTGCACGTAGTGTTTCTCATTGACTGAGGCTACGTATGCAATGGTTTTTTCTTTGGCTGTCGGGATATCTTCCAGGGAGGTATAACACTCAGGTGCATTCAGTAAGTCGCAAATTGTTTGCGCACGACCTGATTGTTGGGAAAATACGCCTTGAATCGGATAGGCATTACGCCTTAGGCATTCGCCCATTTTCACGGCCATATTGCCGGTGCCCAGAATAATCCATGGATGCTGTTTCTTAGTCACTGATTCGCCATTCATTTTGTAAACAATGGAGTTAACCTCAAGGTAGTTTTCCATGAGAGTGTGGTCAGACTTTTTTAGATCAGCCAGTTGCTTGATGCCTCTGCAGAAGTCCATCTGTGCAGCCGGTGTTTTAGGTGCTTTTGGAAAAGTGGTACTGACCGGCTTAAGGGTTTGCTTGATTGGGCTTAGTATGGTTTTGCGGCGTATAGTCACCAGCTTTTGCATTTTTGCCGGTGCATCGTAGCGCCATATATCGCCAATGGTGATGAGACCTTTTTCTCCGAAGATCCTTATTTTTCTATCCTTCGGGGCAATGATGCTGCAGGTCACTCGGGCAATGATATTGTTGTCGTACTCAAGTACCGCGCACGAGAAATCTGCTGTGTGTTTATGCAGTGGAATAATTTTGTCTGTGATGGTGCGGTGTTGTGTGACACTTTTTATATTGGCGTTACCAAACCATTTTTGCAGCAGGCACAAGGTATAGCCGGCATGTTCCAGAGTGCTGCCTGACTCGAATTCGTTTTTGCCGGGCCATGGGATACCGAAATCGTTGCGCCATTTTTCGTAGGCCATTTTGTGCATCAGGCCGTCGTCCATTTCCGCATAAACAGCGTAAATTTTTCCGATCGGGTTTTGCGCAAGATGATGTTTGACAGTTTCTGCCATCTCGCTAAGGTGGCCACAAGGGGCGCCCAGAATATTGGTATTGTTTGCGATCGCTGTGTCAACCAGAAACCGTGAATCTTCTTCATTGGTGGTCAGCGGTTTTTCAGAGTAAACCGGTTTACCCTGTTTCAATACATACGTAGAGACGTCCAGATGCGCTTCCGGTGTCGTGAGATTGATGATGAGATCAGAGTCAGCAGTAATTGACTCTAGTGAGTCATAGGCTTTGGCTTTATAAAATTCGCAAAATTTTTCCAGCCGCGGAGCGTTGATATCGTAGGCGCCAACGAGCTTAAAATTTTCGTATTCATTAAGGGTCTTCATGTAAAGCGAAGACACAAAACCGGTTCCGACTATCCCAATGCGCGTCATGGTTTCTCCGTCTGGGTTTCTGGTTATTTATGCGTGTAAAAGAAAAGTCGGCTCGGGAGTTCTGCCGGACAGGCTGTTATTTAGCAGGTAGTTCTGACACTTCGCGGTCCGCTGTTATCTTGTTAGTGTTGTTATTGCTCACATTGCAATTCTATCACAGCTTATTCGCGTATAGATGTATTACTGGATTGGGCAGAGCCGTGTTTACAGCCATCAGTCCAAAAATAGCGGGTTTCAGCGGGTAAGGATAACAGATTGTAATGCTGAGATGCATATTTTGGCTTGTTTAAAAAAATATTTACAGATTTTTTGGCAGATACGACCCGTATATGCGAACAATCGATCGCAAACAGGTTAGTGTTAACAGCTGCTGCAAGCCAGGCGGGGGAGGTCCGGTGTCACTATGCCTCCCTTTGATATCAGGAGCATTGCCAGATGCATCGAATATGGACGTGCTGAAAATACTTAATCGCCGCAATCAAAATATAACGCAGCAGGTGTTGAGGAGCTTTTTGGCTGAGTGAACAATGCTATTGAAGTAAATCCGGGTCCAATCATATCCGGTACGCTCATTTTGCGACCGTCAATGAAGCGCTTACCACGGCTGTGTGTTTAGCCTCCGGTTTGGTAATTCTCAGGTCAATCACGTCTGCAAATTTCTGTGTAAACCGATGCATGATCTGGTGTGCCTGCTGAGCTGGTTCACCTGGAACATGCCGTCAAACTGACGGAATTAGGCACCCACTTGGCGCCACGGGGAGTCAGGTCGAAGTCGGGACAGAATTTGAAAGCAGATCGGCAGTTAAAGTCTGTCGGTTAAGGTGATTTTTTGTGCTGTAATTCGGTGTGGGCCAATAGCGGTTCCTTCCAGCATCACTGTTTCTTTATCTGTCAATATCGGATTATCGATTAGGATGCCGTATTTGGAATAGAATTTTGTTGTTACATCTGTAAAGACAGTGACACCACTCACGATGAAAATGCCATCGCTGCTAAACGTATTAATACGGCCCGTTATGTCTACTCGGCTACCGCGCGTGTACCTGAAATTTCTGACTGTTTGTATGTTAGTCACGGTGAGTCCGTTGGCGGATTCAGGTCTTACGATGCTAACCCCGGATCCGTTAGTTTGAACGACCGTGGGATTTCGCGGCGCTTCGACTCTTACGCGGTTTCCGGGCATTAGCTGTCCATAAGGTTCTGCAGTGCTGTTACTTGGATCACCAGCGTTGGGGAAGTTGATTACGGTACCCGATAACAGAGCGGTATAGTTTTCAGGCGATACCTGATTAATTACGCCCACCGTATAGTGGGGGGTGTCAGCGGGCGCAATGGAAATGTAGTCAGCAACAATAGATTGCATTGAATCTCTGGTGCCACTGACTTCAATAACTAAACCGGGTCGAAGTGCATCGTTGGTGAGGCCATCCAGTACGGTTTCTGCCGTGATCAAAATAGATTGCCCGAGTATGCTTAGCGTCGTGAAGGTACCATTTGTAGAATCTATAGGACCAGCAACCAATGGCTGGTAGACAACTTCGCTGGCCTGCTTTTTAGTGAAATTCACGCGTGCGCCGATATTCATACCGATTTGAAGGTCTGTGATGGACGCCACTTTGCCGTCGACAATAAATTCAGCGTTTTGTGTGTCGAATCTTTGATCATTTATTACTATGCTGCCGAAGCCATTTACTGTGCCAAGGATCAAACCGTCGTTTTCGATAGTGTGGGTTTTACCGGTGCCACCGATGCCACCTCCGTCAGATCCTCCGCAGCTGGCCAGCAGGCAAATAAGCCCGGCTGCCATTAGTGGCCATGATTTTATTCGCATGATGTTATTGTCGATCCTTGAGCACTATACTGTCGGCAACCACTCTGCCGAGCCTATTGGCCGCACCATTAATTAGTACTCTTTCGTTTTGCTGTACAGCAACATTTGAAACTGGTACGCCAAATTGATCAAAATAGCGCGTGTCATTATCAGTGAATACGGTGACATCGTTTGTCACAAAGGATGATGTATCGCGAACCTGTGAAACAATTCCGACCATCTCCACCCTATCGTTCAATGTAAAAACTGCTTTTTCAATGATTTTGACACTGTCGGCAATAAAGCAGCGTTTCCCGTCAAAGCCTTCAGCCTCATTTATTGAATCAGCTTCAGTAACCGCCAGCGTTGAACAGTCGTTTGATAACAAGCTTTCCAAGCTGGCGCTCGATCGTAGTAAAGTGCCCGGGGTCAGATAAGTTTCAGCGAATGCTTCTGCCGAAAGGTCTGACTCTTCGGCGAGTTGCGAGAAATCAACCAGTGTGCCTGAAACCAATGCCACATGAGCAATGTCAGGGCTGGCTTCATCGACTTCTCCAACAGCATAGAATTCTTCTGTATCGTCTGCCAGCTTGATATATTCAGCAATAATAACGTTGTTGCCGTCGCGGTCGCCGTTCACTTCAATGGCTGTACCGTCAGTCAAGCTTGCTGTGGTTAGTTCATCCAGCACCGTTTTTTCCATCAAGGTGACGTACTGACCCAGCACCAGCATGGTTGAAGTACTGCTGTCGAAGTTCTCTACAGTACCCACAACAGTTGGCTGGTACTGGACACTTTGTGCAATACCGGTGTCATAATTTACGCGTGCACTGACTTTCATGCCGATCTGTAAGTCAGTAAGAGTAGCGGTGTCACCGTCTACCAATATATCTGCTGTGTTTGTCTCAAAGCGTCGGTCATTGATAATAATGCTCCCGAAACCGTCTACACGACCAATAATTAGCCCTTCGTCACCAGACGGCAACGACTGTCCTGTGCCGCCGATGCCGCCACCACCTGGTGATCCATCGCTACAACCGCTGATAACGGCAACAGAAATGCACGCAAAGGTGATCAAAGAGAATTTGTAGCGCTTGCTGACTAATGAAGACAGCATAGTTTTAACTGCATGAACGCAATTTTTTAGCGTTATGGCATTGGATAGAGAAATCATGACCGGGAATCGTCACTCGAGCCTTCTTTGGGGTTGACCTTCTCTATGTGATATACCCCTAACCCGATGCGCGATCCAGCGCCCTTACTGTTGCCGGTGTCGTTGTCGCGTTTGGCCAGCCAGCGGTCCAGTTTCTCCAGTAATTTTTGACTTTCCTTAGCAGCATATTTGCGAAAGGGCGCTACATGCTGTGAGGGTATATCTGTGTACTTTACCTTACGCTGGAAGCGCCGTGCTTTTTCTTCACTGATAATGTTGTGTTGAATGGTATCAATCAAGTCTGCGGTATCAGACCCGAGGATTTGCACGCCGTCCAGGTCGGTAGAGGCGATATAACCTTCGGTCAACAGTTTAATTCGATTGCGGCGTGTGATCTCGATGACGCCCAGACGAACTAATTCCTGTTGCATTGCCGCTGGTGCCATATCACCACTGTATCGCTTAACCAATTCTGTAAAACTCAGGTCTCCCTGAATCTCCAGTACAGCAGGTTTGCCCTTTGCTGTTTGAAAATCACTGTCGCGTAGCCAGCCAGAAATCACCCGGGTTGATCGGTTGTATTTTGCGTCCTGGCTGGTGTCTGTGAGAATTGCAAGGTTGCGAAGACGGATAACCTCTTTGCGATACAAGCCAGTCATCGCACACACACGTGTGGTGAGCACCTTGTTTCCTTCCTCTTTAATCAATTCTCCTGCTGCATCGACGTAGGCACGACGCACCAGCTCACACATCGCACCGGCAGACATTCCCAGGCGAATAGAGAACTTTGCGAGTGACTTGATAATGCGATAAATCGCTATAGCAAGAGTGCTATTTGCCTGGTTATCGTTGTGAGGTGACATTTTTGAAGTGGGCGGCGACTGTGTATAAAAATAGTGTCTGCATTCTGGCAGGTAAGCGCTTTCGGGTACAC
>CAZNOB010000311.1:0-5184 GCA_964574535.1 uncultured Granulosicoccaceae bacterium
GTATTTTTGCAAATATTCTTTGCAAGTCTTCATCTGTTTTATTTTCAACAAACGACCAAAATAAATTTAGCCAGTCATTTGATAGATCGCCACTATCATTACTTTCAGGAATCTCGTGATCTGTTAACTCATCTATCACCAATGCCGCCACATGCTCTCTTACTACTTGCTTCTCCACCTCGCCAACAAGTACCCTCTCAATAGCTCTATTGGCAGTTGAGTAGACATTCTCATCAATAGAATTTTTTTGTGCGAACTCTAATAGTTCAGGAGTAAATTCCATCAGTTTCCGGGAAGCTTTTATTCTTGCTTCCATTTCAATGGATAGTGATTTGGCGTTTGCTTTAGACTGAATTAGTGTCAGAACAGGCTCGGAGAGAGTTCCGACCCCTTTTTCTATTGCCTTGATTACATTATCTGTAATTTTAACTACACTTTTCGACGCTTTTGAAATACCGAGGATATCTGTAATCTGGATATTTATTAGTGAACGACTATCACCAGTATCATTGGTCTCATCGGTCCTGTTTTTCCCTTGGTCTTCCATTCGATTTATTCCAATAGCTTACACCGTAAACTGCCGCAGCCTGCACGGCGGTGCAAGGAACGCTGCGCTACCGGCTAGATTGCAGGCAGATCTATCATGTTAGCTTTCTTCTTCAGAGCTTCCACGAATCAGACTAGGTTTCATATATGGTGAAACCTCGTTGGAGTCATCCGCTTCGTAGCGCGACATATACCCTCCTCTTGCCCGCTCATAATGAGGTGTTTGCAACCTACGCACAAGAGCTACTACAAAACATTATACAGCCCGGGCCCTTCAAAATCCGATATCTCACGACCCAGCCATCTCTATCTCTCGGTGACTTATTCATGCGACCAACGCCTCAATTACTGCCTGGCTCAATCTTATCCTATCAGCATACGTGCGCTGATTCCCTTTGACTGCCTCTCAGCAAAATATTCCCGATGCTGCAGATCGTTTTGATTCGCCTGACTGCGAATCTTCTTATGACACCGGATCGGTAGTTCCGATGCGTGAAATACACACACCGTTCTCATGCCGTTTATTTCGTTCCGATAGCTAGTGTCGCCCTTTGACATAGCAACGTTATCGTGTCGATATCCAACCTCATGTATAACGTCGGTGATGGCATTTTAGCCACTTGAAATATCAACCGAAACATCAGGGTATCTATTTTTGGTTACGACTTCTAGCCTACACAATAGGATAACAATCCTGTTGAGAACCTCTTAAAGCAGATGTCTCGTTAGAATTTGCGCAAAACCTGCGCGCCTGACACGCAAAAGGCATAACAACAATATGCCCAAAGATGCTGACCCACCACCTACTGTCAATTTGGGTTCATCAGCAGTGCTGGTCTCGGAAGACTCCGACGCTTCGCCGGTTGATACAAATTGCCCGGCGTCACTAAATGCATATGATTCATTCCTGATTATGATCGATGCAACACCTCCATCCTGATCCGGTGTGACACCGATTTCCATGACCCCATAAGGGCAGGATGCATCTGCCATCAACTGACCATCATGCCAGGCAAGAGGACAACGAATGCCAGCCTGATTGGTCCACCATATTTTGTCGTCCTCTTCCACAATAGTGACGAGATGCCATCTATTCTCGACAGGATCTCGCTGATAGTCCCCTGCTATTGATCTTCCTTGATACCGGTAGGTTTCTCCGTTGATGCGGATTCCTGTAACACCACGCTCCGGATCCAGTTCAATACCTATTTCGCTCTCACCATAGGGGCAGGATGCGTCAGCCATCAGTCTGTTCCCAACCCAGGACAGTGGGCAGTTTATGCCGGCATTATTGGTCCACCACAGTTTATTATTATCTTGCACGATGCTCACCAGGTGCCAGTCATTCTGAACCGGAGTTCGCACATAGTCTCCCGCAATAGGTAGCGCAACTTCAATATATGAAACCGAGTTGTTCATTGGCGAATTAAGCTGCGCAACAGACTGCGTGTAGGTCTGGCAAACACCGCCAGCGCCACCATCAGTGCACATCTTCACTATATAGCCCTGAGGGAGTTCAATCGATGAAATACTGTCATTACCTACTGGCGAAGTTTGTAGCATATACAACTGAGTTGCACCCAGACCTACTCCCCAGGCAGATCCGCTGTAGTTATTGCCTGTGTATACATTAACTGGTTTGTCGGCACTGGCATAGACCTTCGCAGAAGAAGCGACATCATTAAATGTAGATGCAATAGATGGATCGCTTTGTGAGTTAACTAAAATACTATTGCCGTTGAAATTCTCATTTTCAAACAGTTCAACTACATAGCCATCGCCAACTCTCACTGCCGATATCTGGTCATTTAGAACGGTTGAATCCAGATTCGGGTATTCCCCTGCCTCGAACCTGACGTTGTAACCACTCAAATTACCATGTTCATACATAGTCGCTGCAACGTTTGTCATTGCGTCAGCTGGTCGGCCATCCGGAAAGTAAGTGTCTATGATGAAGTCTATTTGCGCCTGTGCAGCTTCAGCCTCTACATCGGTATAGTTATACCACCAGAGTTGGTAAAAGCCATCACCCCAGTTTGTTCTTGTGCCAGAGTAATTGACGATATTCTCAGCGATGGTGCCACTACCCGTACCTGTATTTACAGCAAATTCTCTGAACTGCGAGTTATTGACAGGAATCATACCTCTGTAGCGAAGCAGCTGATCGTAGATTGGTCTGGATTTTTTAATACTTGAATCGGTGGCGATCTGCGCTAGTAACGACTCTTGTTCGTAGGGAACGATGCCCCAGAAATGTAACAGCGGTGTTAGATCAATACCGGAAGCCGTCACCATCTGCATAATCATCCGATCCTGGTCTTCACGGGGATTAGCATGGAAGAACCAGTTATTACCCATGTCTTCTTCATCAGAGAGCAACTGATAGAAATCTTCTATAACATCCCAGCCATGCAATCGTGCGATTTCAGGCCACTTTCCCCAGTTATAGAAATGCGAAGTGCCCGGCATGTTTTCATTGTTACGAAACTGTTCAGTCACAGCCCAGAGAATGGCGGACTGATCAATATTAAGGTTCTGGGTATGAAACGACCATACCATCGCGTCATCCAGGTTTAACCCGAACTTTCTGTTTTGAATCGCGATCCAGGGCACCATAACACTTGCCTCAAGCTCATTGCGAAACAAATGATTTCGCTCTGAGTGTCCCAGCTCATGAGTGATTATTGGTAGCGTACCGCCAGTTGCGTTCTTTGGCCCTAACAAAAACGGGTCGGTGAGAGGGCCAGTCGAAGGCGTAGCAGTAAGCGGGTTAAAACTGGAATGTGACTGAGGATAACCAGGAGCAAAATTTGGCGCTCGTGGCGATCGATCAGATTGAATATACAACATGGTTTTTGATCTGGGGCTTTGACGAGCATACAGATCAGATATAGCGTCAAGAGCATCATCCCAGTCTCGCAGCGTAGCCTCGGGATCATCATAAATGCCCAGAGAAATCGACGATGGCTCGTACATGAATTTGTCCGATTCAATTATCGCCCATGGTGCTGGGTAGTGTCTTATTGTGCTGATCCAGTCATCGAGGCTCGTGTGGTTAGCAATAGTGCGTGCAAAATACGGCATGCTTACAGCGTTATTGATTTCTATATCCACAATCCCGTGGTCTTGCTGGTATGGGATATTCAGATAGATGGCACCGCCAAGGGGATTGGCTACGGTCATAATCGGATTGTCAATCTCGAACGACGTTGAGATTCTGTCCATTCGTCTGTAATCCGACTTCGCACTGGTGCCGCTTGAGAAATCATAGATATGACCACCGACCAGAATGCTTACCCCGCGGTTTACCAGTGAATTCGGCACTTTAACAGTGGCTATACTGCCCGGCGCCAGATAAGTACCAGTCGGGCGGCGTGCATCCTCGCTCACATAGAGATTGCGAGTGCCGGGGGTAGGCATGTTGGCACCGTTGATCCTAACCTCATGAAAGCTGTTAAAAGAACGATCTACAGCTCCCGGAAAGAATTCAGATGTCTGGAATGGCTTGTCTCTGAAAACATTTGGAAAGAATCGAATATTAGGACGGCTATAGGAATGGTCAACCAGCCCTTGCATGACATCAATGATTAAATTTTCAAGCTCGAACCCTTCTGCTGTCTTGCTAAAACCACCTTCAGTTGTTGTACCTCTTGTGAAGAGTCCACCATATTGATTTTCATATAAAGCAACCAGTTCGAGCGCATTTATCATTGAATCCCGATCAGACACCAATGCAGAAATACTTGCATTTAGACTGACGTTAACTGCGGCCAGCTGTGAAGCATTTAGTTGCGACCCCCCGTTGATATGGGTCTTGGTGTTATTAATTGCCTCGTTAAACGATGATATCTGGTTAACGGTCGGGGTTGGGTCGCCCGTGACTAGCGCGTCGTCAAGGGTGACATTGCTAAACTGTATTGGCGTGTTAAAAGCGCCGTCAGAAAGTTCTGCGTGATGAATGTTATTGCCATTTTCTACGATGGAACTTCCATCGAAAGGCAACTTGAACCCTTCTTCTGGCGAGGCAGTTAAATTTGCGCTTGAAACGCCAAGCAAGACGACTGAGGACACTTGCACAAAGGATTTAATACCATTACTTCCCAAAACCTTTCGGTTGATCATTCGCGAGACTCATGTGATAGAAATATCGAGAAATACTATTTTGATTTCAGTGATTGGATCACTAAAACCAAAAATAGTAACATTGAAGCTATAGCAGAATGATCAAACCCTTTACTACACATACCGGGTTGAGTCGTTATACGAGAGCGTTTTAATATTCAGGCAACACTACTAAAGGAGCCGTCAGCAGCGAAGTTAACGGTGAAATTTGTAAAAGCTTGAATCGAGAAACAAAATTAAATACTGTCTAAAGCAGTATTCGTAGCTATTTATAGTACCACCGGCAATGGTGACGGCTAATAGTTCGAAAAAACAGTGAGTTCCGGCTATAGATCTGGTTGTACACCGTCGTCCAGATCAACATGCCAGTAACAGGACAAAGCCAGAGCTAACCCTACCCAGCACTCATTTTACGCGCAGCTAGAACAGCATCCGCCCAGGCGGCCGGATCTTCCTGTGCAGGGTTATGTCCGATACCGGGCAATAGCCGATACTCCAGCAGCCGGGTAAATTTAC
>CAZNOB010000312.1:0-5134 GCA_964574535.1 uncultured Granulosicoccaceae bacterium
ATAACAGGCACGCGCACGTTGCAGATCTTTTTCAACCCCCTGTCCTTCTGCGAAAATCATCCCCAGTGTCGACCATGCGCCTGCTAAACCATTGGCACCCGCCAGTTCCAGCCAGCGCACTGCCTGGGCGGAATCTCTCTCTACACCTTCACCGAAAAGGTACATCACCCCCATGGAGTGCTGGGCAAGGTCCAGTTCCTGATCGGCGGCTGCACGCATTAATTTTGCAGCAGCCCCCTGACGAGCAATGGTACCCAGCCCATGCTGAATCATGATAGCGCAGCGATACTGAGCATGTGGCACCCCGGCATCTGATAGTGGCTCAAGTATTTGCCACGCACGGCCAAAGTCCTTCTCTTCAAACGCCGCAATCCCGCTGGCTAATTGCCCGCCCGGTTCATGAGTCTCGTCAGTCATAACACACCATAAATCTAAATGAGTGATGAAAACTTCCCCCTCACCAGGGGCACACCCACAGACTAACACTGTTATTCCGCATTGTACGAGCCACTCCGCATGGCGTAATGTAAAAAATGAGATACAACGGAGTGCCCGGACTTTCGCAGAAGTAAAATATTGCCTGAGTTATAGTTACCGCTGCCCTTTCAAATCTACAACACAATGAACAACAAAAACCTGGTCAAAGTCTGCCCCGTCAGCGATATTCCCGAAAACGATATGCGTTGCGTTTCAATAGTTGATCGCAATGTCGTGGTGGCCAATACGCAGGATGGAATTTTTGTCGCCGATGAAATGTGCACGCATGAAGACGCGCGGCTCTGTGATGGCAACCTAAATGGCACAAAGATAAAATGTCCATTGCATGGCAGCAGGTTTGAATTGACCACCGGCAAAGTGCTTGATGATCCCGCCGAGGATGATCTCACGATCTACCCGACAACTATCGTTGATGACGTCATTTACATCACGCTTCACACATCCTATGACCGATAACTTTGATGCCGCCGATGCCACTTTGATGCGCTCGGTAATCCAGCGCGTTGCTACTGGCCCGGAACTGAGCAAAAACATATCTCGTGATGAAGCGCGAGCAGTGATGCACGCATTGCTGGACGGTTCGGCCGATCCCGTGCAGGCTGGCGTGTTTCTTATCGGCTTACGGATGAAACGCGAAACCGACGAAGAACTCAAAGGCGTGATGGATGCGCTAAACGATCGCACCACTGTAGTGACCTCTGCCAGTGAAGATGTCGTCGCTATTGCCGATCCCTACAACGGTTTTAACCGAACCCTGCAGGGTTCGTTATTTGCCTTACCGGTGCTGGCAGCCTGCGGTGTCAGTGCATACTCGCATGGCGTGGAACTGGGCGGCCCCAAGTTTGGTGTAAACCATCACACGACGCTCAAAGCGCTTGGTGGCAACGCCCTGCGCAGCACCGAAGAAGTCGCACAGCGCATTGCAGACCCGACAATAGGTTGGGGATACATAGATCAACGCATCATGTGTCCGGGTTTACATGACTTAAATGACCTAAGAGCACGCATCGTAAAACGTCCAGTGCTAAGTACCACCGAAGTGCTGGTCTGTCCGATCAAAGGCAACCAACGCACCCATCTGGTGACCGGTTACGTACATAAGCCTTACCGCGACACCTACTGCATGCTGGCTCGCCATGTTAGCTACGACTCACTGCTGCTGGTACGCGGCACCGAGGGTGGAATAATTCCATCGTTTCGAAGCAAAGCTCACTTTGTTCGATTCACAGACTCTATTGACTACGATGAATTTGATCTGGATCTTCAGGCCATGGGCCTGCAACGGGACTATCGGGCAGCCGATATTGCCGATGATTTTCCACTCGCCAACCCGCAGACCAGCCCGATCGGTATGAAATGGGATATCCATGCCTTGTCTGAACTTTGCGCAGAAGAAGGACTCAAAGCGCTATCCGGCCAAAGCGGGCCCATATACGATGCTGCAGTGATGGGTGCTGCCACCATACTGTGGCACATCGGCAAAGAACCCGACTTACCCGCTGCCGCAGACAAAGCACGAGCCGCAATCAACTCCGGGGAAGCACTCAAAAGGCTGAAAGCCGGCCTGTAGTGGCGCAGGGCCGTACCGCCTGCACTGCGCCGCATGGTCTGCCTGTCACGTACATTGACAGTGATGTCGACTAGACTCTCGCCCTAGCGCTGTACACTACAACCTTCACTGACTCCTGTATGACTCCTGACTCCGAAGATTTCTGGTTCCTGCCACTGGGTGGCTGCGGCGAAATAGGCATGAATTTCAATCTCTACGGGCACAATGGCAAGTGGCTGATCATTGATTGCGGACTGACGTTCGAAGATGCGCCGGACACTACAAATAACAAGGGCGGGCGCGGTAACCGCCATGTGCAGATGGCTGATCCCGAATTTATCACCAGCCGCCGCGACGATATCGTCGGCATGATTATCACGCATGCACATGAAGACCATATTGGTGCCGTTCAGTATCTGTGGCCGCAACTCAAATGCCCTATTTATACCACTGAATTTACCGGCAATATATTGCATAGAAAACTGAGCGAAACCAGCTTTCATGAAGAAGTCCCGGTACGTATTGTTGAACGCGGCAACCAAATCGATATCGGACCATTCCAGGTTGAATGGATTGGTGCCACCCACTCGGTCCCTGAACCCTTCAGCCTGTTGATCAACACACCAGTGGCCACCGTATTACACTCCGGAGACTGGAAACTCGACCCTACCCCGGTGGTCGGACTCCCGTTCGACAGTAATCGATTGCAGTCACTGGGGGATGTACAGATCGATGCCATGGTATGCGATTCAACCAACGCAAACGTTGAAGGCACCAGCCCGTCAGAGGCATCGCTATACCCGGGCCTCAAGAAAATTGTCGAAAACGCCACTGGCAGAGTAGTCGTCACCTGCTTTGGCAGCAATCTGGCGCGCGTCGCCACCCTTGCCAGAATTGCGCAAGAAACAGATCGGCACCTGGGCCTGTTGGGTCGCTCAATGATCAATATGGTGAGTGCCGGTCGAGCATGCGGTCTGTTACCGTTCAACGACGCCAGCGTCGATCCTGCCCATCTGGGATACCTGCCTCCAGAAACCGTACTGCTGTTGGCGACAGGCAGTCAGGGCGAGCCCAGAACCGCCCTGAATCGCTTAAGCGTAAATAACTTCCGCGACATGAATCTACAAGAAGGAGACACTGTTATTTTCAGCTCACGGGTGATACCGGGAAATGAAACCAGTGTAGAAGCACTAATTGCTCGCCTTGAAGAACAGGGCATCAATGTCTTCACCGAGCGCAATTCCGATCTGCCCATCCATGCCTCCGGCCACCCCGCCGCAGATGAACTGCGGACCATGTATGGATGGATCAAACCCGACGTGCTGATCCCGGTTCACGGCGAGCCCGAACATATGCAAGCCAACGTTGCCATCGCTAAAGAAGTCGGCATAGAACGGCAACTCAGTGGCGAGAACGGCGATCTCTTTACCATCGCGCCCAACAAATCTATTCGACGCAACGCATTTCCAGTGGGTCGATTAACACTGCAGGGTAACAAACTGGTCAGCGTCTGATGGCAAGCCAGGACCTGACCCGAGGTTCGATCTATCTCCATCTCCTACGGCTGTCGGTACCGGCAGCGATGGGCATGATATTCAATACCCTTTATAACCTGACGGATTTCTGGTTTGCGGGCTTAATCTCCGATAGTGCACTGGCGGGTGTTTCCATCGCTGGCAGTGTGTTTTTTTTAGTTGTAGCGATTGGCGCCGGCATGCAGGGTGGTACCACTGCTATCGTTGCCAGCGAGGCTGGTAAGAAGAAGTTTGATCGTGTCAGTGACTGGGTGAATCAAGCCACCGGAATCGCACTGGTGATTGGCATTGCCTGTCTCATAGGGGGCTACCTGATCGCTGATGATCTTATTGTTTTTCTGGGTGCTGAACCGGATATCGAACCACTGGCATGGGAATATGTATCGATAGTCCTGATGGGCAACTTCACCTTTGTGTTGATGTCAGTTGCGGCAGGCGCTTTGATGGCGCTCGGTGATACAAAGTCTAATCGCAATGCATTAGCTGCCGGTTTTTTTGTCAATCTGGCTCTAAACCCGCTACTCACTTTCACTTTTAATCTTGGCGTCACCGGACTGGCTTTGGCAACAGTGATAATCAAAACCGGCTCAATGATTTATCTGTTCTGGATATTAAAAAAAGAACTGGGCCAATGGTGTAGACCCGCCGTCAATTTTGCCCGCTGGCGTGAATTGCTCGCACAAGTCGCCCCTGCAAGTTTTAATATGCTTACCATCATTCTGGGCGGCTTTATCACCGTTTCTTTTATCGGCCGCTTTGGCAGTGAGCATGTCGCGGGCTACTCGGTCGGTTTAAGACTTGAGCAGGTTTTACTCCTGCCGGCGCTGGGTCTGTTTACCGCCGTAATGGCAATCATCGGCCAGAACTACGGCGCAGAACAACCCGCAAGAGTGTTGGAAACCTATAAAAAAGGCTTAGTGATCGGACTGGGAATTTCTGTCGTATTTATTCCGGTCATGGTGTTTTTATCTCCGACTTTACTGAGCTTTTTTTCCGATAATAAAAATATTATTGATACAGGTGCTACCTATCTGCGAATCGACGCCATCGCCTTTTTCGCCTACGTCGTTTTGTTTATCAGCGTGGCCAGTTTGCAGGCCGTTAAGCAACCATTATTCCCAATGTTTTTAGGAATTGCCAGACAACTGGTGTTACCCGCCAGCATTAACTACCTGCTCATTGTGGTCTACGACCTGCCGATGATCTCCTTGTTTATCACCATAGTTTGTGTGGTGACAGTCAGTGCAGTGGTATCACACTGGTACACATTGAAGCAGCTCCGCGAATTAACCCGTTAAAAAGATAACCACGCCGGGGTCCTGCCCGTATTTATTCGCCAATCGAAGATCATCTCCTATAGCGCCGAACTTACTACCATACACCTCTTTATCCTGAAATTGCATAAACGTCTTTTTTAACATCGAAGTAATTTCAACCACAAACAAACGCCATCCAATAAGTACAATAAAAAAATAGAAAAACGCAATCCGTTTGCAGCCGCTCTTCTGCTCTTGCTTCTGCTCTTGCTTCTGCTTCTGCTTCTGCTTCTGCT
>CAZNOB010000313.1:0-5042 GCA_964574535.1 uncultured Granulosicoccaceae bacterium
ATGGCAATAATGCCGATACCATTTCGGTAGTCATCAACGATAATGGTAACACCGGGCCAGGTGGTGGTACCGACCAAAATGCCGGCACTGTGAATGTTGACATAACAGCCGTTAACGATAATCCGGTTAATACCGTACCCGGCACACAAATCGTCGCTGAAGAAACTGTCGCTGTTATAAGCGGCATTTCAATCACTGATGTCGATGTTACATCGAACAATCTGACAACCCGATTGCAGGTGTTGAACGGAACACTGAATGTATCGCTGAATGGTGCAGCTGCGATCAGTGCGGGTGTCAATGGCTCTGCGGATTTGACGATTCAGGGAACGGTAACCGATATAAACGCCACACTGGCGTCACTGAGCTACACCGGTAACGCCGATGTTGTCGGTATCAATGCCGACACGCTTACGGTGACCACTGATGATCTGGGCAATACCGGTGGTGGCGCACTGAGTGACACCGATACAATTCAAATCGATATCAATGCGGTTAACGATACACCAGTGGTCAGTGGGCCAGCCACGGCGTATTTGGTTAACGAGCAGACTAATCTGGCAATTCACGCCACTGGTTTCTCTGTGGCCGATGTTGATGCTGCTGCCGGCATCATGACCGCGACTTTTATCGTCGGCGAAGGTGATATAGCACTTTCAGCAGGTAACTCTGGCGTGACGATAGTGACCAACAATGCTGGTACGGTATCTTTCACCGGCACACTGACGCAACTCAACGCGCTTATTGGCGGTACCAGCACCGGTACGATTACCTACAACAATGCCAGCGATACACCGTCCGCCTCAACCCAGATCACTCTGGTAGCCAACGATAATGGAAACACCGGATCTGATCCGGGCTCGACGGCAGATACAAGTAGTGAGGAGGGCTCTGCGTCACAAACGATCAATATCACAGCCATCAATGACAATCCCGCTGCGACAGGTCTGGTCACTGACGTCACTGTGACAGAGGACGTGTTGAGCGATATTGATCTGTCGGCAGTGAATTTCATTGATCCAGATGCTGCATCAGGCACCCTTACCGTCACTTTATCCACTTCAACTGGTGGTGGTTTGTCGCTGGCGGCCGATGGCAGCCTGGTATTTGGCGGGTCAGCTAACGCCAGAACAATTAACGGTACACTGGCTGACCTTAATTCTTACTTCAACACCTCGTCAAACATCAAATACCTGCACACTGGAGCCAGCACCAATGGCAACGATGCTGACACGATTACAGTGGCTATCAATGACAGTGGTAACACAGGTATAGGAGGTGGCACCCTTCAAACCGTTGGTACGGTCAATGTCGACATAGCTGCTGTTAACGATACGCCGGTGGTTAATGGTCCGGCCAGTTTTTCTTCAGTGGATGAGCAGGCTAATCTGGACATTCACGGCACCGGTTTCAGCGTCACTGATGTTGATGCTGCTGCAGGTACGATGACCGCGACGTTTGTTGCGAGCGAAGGCAACATTGCGCTTACAGCTGGTAACTCCGGCGTGTCGATAGTGACTAACAATACCGATACGGTCTCTTTCACTGGCACGCTGGCGCAACTCAACGCACTTATAGGTGGAACCAGTACCGGCACGATTGTCTACAACAATGACAGCGATACGCCGACCCAGTTTGTTGTGCTTACGTTGAATGTCAATGACGGTGGAAATACAGGTACTGATCCAGGGTTGACGGCAGATGGTGCGAGTGAGGAAGGCTCGGCTTCGCAAACAATTGTTGTCACAGCAGTCAATGATAATCCTGTTGCTACTGGTCTGGTCACCAATATCAGTGTTACCGAAGATGTATTGAGTGACATTGATCTGTCTGCCATCAGTTTCTTCGATCTCGATGCTGACTCCGGATCACTGACGGTCACCCTGTCCACTTCAACTGGTGGTGAGTTGACCCTGGCTGCTGATGCCAATTTAGTATTTGGCGGGACCGCTACCAGCAGAACGATAACCGGTTCACTTTCTGATCTGAATACCTACTTCAATTCGGCATCGAACCTTCAATACCTGCACTTCAGTGCGAATACCAATGGTAATGATGCCGATTCCATTTCAGTGTTCATCAATGACAATGGCAACACCGGTATAGGCGGCGGTACCGATCTTTTGCTGGGTGTTGTTAACGTTGATATCGATGCAGTTAACGATAGTCCGGTCAATTCAATACCCGGCACCCAAACAATTGCCGAGGAAACTACTACGGCAATTCCTGGAGTGTCGATCTCTGACACCGATGCAGCCAGTAACAATGTATCAACGCAACTTACTGTCAGTAACGGTGTGCTAAATGTATCGTTGTCGGGTGGCGCGACGATCAGCAGTGGCAACAATGACTCGACTAATTTAACTTTGTCCGGCACTGTGGATCAGATAAACTTAGCTTTGGCGTCCATCTTATATACCGGTGATACCGATGTGGTGGGCATCAATGCGGACACTCTGATAATTACCACTAGTGACGGGGGCAACACCGGATCGGGTGGCGTCCTGCAGGACATTGACACCATTCAGATTAACCTGTCAGCGGTTAATGATACCCCCGTGCTGGCAACGATCGAAGGAAGCGCTCTGGCCTACGTGGAAAACGATGGCGCAGTAGCTATCACTGCAAGCCTCACACTCAGTGATGTAGATGACACAAATCTTGAGTCGGCAGAGGTTGCTATCAGTGGCAACTACAACTCTGCTGAAGACTTATTAGCCTTCACCAACACCGCTAACATCATCGGCAGCTGGAACGCAGCCACCGGGGTGCTGACCTTAAGCGGCACCGATACACTTAGCGCTTATGAAGCAGCCCTGCGCTCGGTCACCTACGAGAACACCAGTGATGATCCGGATACACTCGATCGTATCATCACATTTATTATCAATGATGGTGACATTGATTCGATTTCCGTTAATCGTACCGTAGAGCTCACCGCCGTCAACGACGACTCAGTACTCACACTGGACGGAGTGGTTACCTACCTTGAGAATAGCCAACCGTCGTTAATAGCGCCCGCAGCTACAATCACGGACGTTGACTCGGCGGACTTTGATGGAGGCATAATGACTGTTGCCCTGACCTCCAACGGTCACTCGCTGGACCGGCTGGCATTTCAATCGGTAGGCACCGGTCCGGGAGAAATCAGTGCCGGCGGCAACACTCTATTTTATGAAGGCACGCAGATTGGTGGCTACACAGGGGGTACCGATGGTACGACAGCATTGACCATCACCCTGAACAGCGCTGCCAATAGCAATAGTGTTCAGGCTTTGCTGCGCAGCATTACCTTTGAACACCTGTCAGACGATCCCGTCACCATCCGAAACTTCCAGGTCATCCTGTCAGACGGCGACGGTGGCAGCACCAGCTCAACCTCGGCAATCAATATTACACCCATTAACGATGCACCCGTGCTGGCAAGTCTGTCTGGAGATACAGTCTTCGCTATCAATGATGGCACGACTTATCGTGTTGATACAGGTGTCGCTGCCAGGGTAATCGACCCTGATAACGCGATTGATTTTGACTCGGGCACCCTGTCACTGACAGCCAATGGTTTTGATGCCAATGATTCGCTCGGGATAGACACCGTTGGTCCGATAACATTATCCGCCGGTTTTAGCGATGGCTCTGATCTGAGTGTTGGCGGCACCGTCATCGGCACACTGTCGGGAGTCACCAACTCATCGGCCAGTATCATGTTTAACAATGAGGCAACCCTGCCCCGAATTGATAGCGTTCTGCAGTCCGTGACTTACACCTCTACCAGTACAATACCAGGTTCTCGCAGTGTGGATTTCACCATCAACGATGCCGACGGTAACAGTGATGGTGGTATCGAGGAAGTCACTGCACGTGTGAATTTATTCCTTGCTCAAGCCGGCAGCGGATTTGTCACAACCAGCGAGGACACTGCCCGTGCCTTCAGCGCTGCCGACTTTACAAGCAGTGGTATCCCGCTTTCCAGTATTGGTTCGATAACCCTTGCCTTACTGCCGACCAATGGTGAACTTCGTCTCAATGGCAGTACTATCAGTGTGGTAGACACTGTGGTGACACGGGCAGAACTCGACGCAGGTATGCTGACCTATATTCCACCGGCCGATCAAAATGGCCTGCCTTATGATTCGCTCAGCTTTTTCATCAATGGAGGTAATTCAACAGTCTCGATTCTCGCTGGCGAGCCGACCAACTTTACTCTTACCGGTGGCAGCTGGCCGCAGGCAGACGCAATTGTAGCCAATGCCGCGAACTTCGGGCCTCTTGGTGTGGTACCCCACGGTATCTCTGTGATCAGCACTAGCTCTACCATCGATGCGGCCTATCTGGCCCAGGGAGATATCCTGTTTAATGGATTTGTACCCGATGGAGCAGTCACCGCTACTGAACTGACTACCATCGATGCCTGGGTACGCGCGGGGGGCGTTCTGGTTTCAAGTAGCGATTCGAATACCCATGACGACATCAATAGTTTCTATGGCCTGTCCACTATTGATTCAGGTAACACCGACTGGCGTATTGCTGATAGTGAGAACGCCATTGTTAGCGGACCATTCGGGCTGGTGGGTAACGTCGGTGACACGTTCTCTGGTGCTGGTGAGAATGGTTATTTCAGCGCTGCAAGCCTGGCAGCCGGAGATCTGATTATTGCCACCGATTCGGTGTCAGGTGAGGCGACCATTGTGCTGCGGGAGGTGGGTGATGGCTATATTCTTTTTACATCCGATGAAGGGATCTTTCGAGCTAACATGACCGGTGGAGGCGCCGTCAACACTGGCAATGATCGATTAACCGCTAACGTGATGGCCTGGGCAGCAAGCCTGGTGCAAGCCACTGAGATTCAATCCCTCAACATCAATGTTGCTGCAGTGAATGATGTCCCGGTGCAATCCGGCATTGAAAGTACACCGTTGCTCTATGGCGAGAACGAAGGCCAACAGGAAATCTCCGATACACTGACACTAAGCGATATCGATAATAGTCATCTGCAATCAGCAACCGTGCAACTCACCGGCAATTACCAAATCGGTGAGGAT
>CAZNOB010000314.1:0-5036 GCA_964574535.1 uncultured Granulosicoccaceae bacterium
CACGAGTGGTCGCCGCATACAGTGGGGTGAAGTGGACGAGAGGTGCCAGAAGTTTGTTGCCTCAAGTATTCTGACGATAAGAATTTTGGAGATGAAATAGATGGCATTGGAACCTGAGTTTCGTGATGTACAGGAAAAAGGCATAGTATCGTTATCGCGTGAATTCACACTCGCAACGCGGACGGACATTCCGTTGCTCTGGAGTGAGTTTTGGTCTAAAGAGTGGCATTTGATAGGGAGCGGGGAGCAATCCGCCTATGGCGTGTCTTACTCGGTGCAACCAGATGGTAAATTCTCATATGCGGTGGGATTAAACTTTGATGCAATCCCGGAGCCGTTACCTGATGGCGCATGCATCGTGAAACTTTCAGGCGGTCGATATGCTGTATTCCGAAATCGAGGTTCCGTAACAGAGATCCCCACTCTGTTCGATGAAATATTTGCGCAATGGTTGCCAGGATCTGGTGAAAAACAGCGAGATGGTGCTGTATTTGAGAGATATCCGTACGATGATAATGCTTCACCTGAATCCATGGCTTATGAGATTTGGATACCTGTAGATAACTAAAATCTATTTACTGTAAAGTCACATAACAAAGGTACTTACAGCTCAAAAGCTGAGTTTCTCGCGCGACAATTTACCAAAGCCTGCTTACGATGTATTTTGGAAATTTGACATGATCAATGGTTTTGAAAAATCAGACTCTCATGCTTTTTTTCTTTATAAACCATCGCACAATCGATGGTATGAAACCATGGTAATAGCGGGACCAAAATAATACATCGATACTGAAATCAATCCTGCTATCGAATTAGCTTTATCCGGAAAATCTTTCTGTCTTTTATGAAATGATAGCAAAGATCAGAAAGCGGAATGTAGCACCTCAGTTTTGGCCTTCAGTCGCTCATTGGGTGAAGGAAGCGGACGACGGCGGGGCAGTTGCCGGGTCCAGTAAGCTTACTTCGAAAGCGCCGTATTCAATGAATAAAATAGATCCGTCAATACTAGCGCTACCTCCCAGTGCGATGTGGTTGTTGCCTCCATCCCAGATAAAGGCAGTCGTCGGGATACTCAACGAGGGATCATCATTGATCAGGACATCGACTGTAGCTGGCTCACCTGCAGCGAATGAGTCGGTCTTGACGAAAAGCTTAATATTGTTGATTTCTGAAAACGGCAGGCCGGTTTGCACGGTATTACGCACCTGATTTCCGTCGATGTAGGTATCGAGCAGAATATCATTGTCCTCAACGGACAGCAGAAATTCTGAATTCAGTGCCGGGGTGTATTGATTAGGATCGTTTCCAATTTCCGAGCCTATTGCGATTTCTGCTACGCTGCCGGTGGACCCTCCCGCGAGAACGTCAAGGGATACGACAAATCCACCAGCATCGGCAATCTGTGAGTCTACAAAACTGTGCTGCGTCACGGCGCTGGTTCTCGGACACAGGTTGCCTGTTGGGCTAACCTGAGTTCCAAGCAAGAGGCTGCCTCCGGCGATAACACCTTGAACTTCACCGCCAGCTTGACATCCAAACCAGTAGCCCATTGGCGGAATCGTTCCGCTTTGAGTTCCATCAAAGCTGTCCGCGAATAACAGCGACGATTGTTGATCGATCTGATCGAGTGTTATATCGATGTTATCAACCGACGACGGTACCGAGGTATAAGTCAATTCACCAAAGTTGTCGCCGCTGCGGACAACAATGTCCCGCGCTCCGGGTTTCAGGTGAATCTTGCTATAACCAGGTGTAGAAAATATGGCGCTGTTGGTAATGGCGATATCTTTACCGTCAACACTGACAACCGCACCGGAAACCGGAGCTCCGCCCTGATCAAAGACATTTATTCCAACCGTCGAAAGCAAATTTCCGCCGACGGCAGAACGCGTTCTCAGTGTCAATTGGCACTCTATTGTGTTTTGATTGCCGGTCAACGCAGCACGGTCCACACAAGTACCGAGTGGTTTAGCCTCTGCGATATCATTAAAGGCAAGTTCAAAGTCGATATTACCGTGATGCATTTCCAGTAGAGTCACCGATGCTTCGTAGTTTTCACCCACCGGCACTAGTGAAAGGGCAACTTCCTGCAACGGGTTTTCCGGACCGACCACTGAAAGTATAGTTTGCAGGTTACTAAGGTCACCGGCTTCGGCTACAACTTCTGCGGGTACCTGTATAGTGATGTCGGCGTTCCCGCCATCTACAGCAAGACCAAGACTGACTTCACTGTAAAGCGGGACAATATCGAGTGTGACATTAGTCCCTGGAGAAACGGAAATCCCGTTCCCCTGGCCGGGGATAGATTTACCTACCTGACTGCCGACGTCGAACAGTCTCAGGCTCATGTCGTGTGTCCCCGAAACAAGGTTCAGAAACATATGCTCTGAAAGCCCTGTGATTGGATCGAGCTCAAATACCAGTTCGGATCCCTGATCTATGGTGATGCCTATTGATGGGCCGGTAAGGCCTGCTTCTGCCAGTTGCGACGCACTGTAGTTAAATCGGAAGTCAACCAGGTCGCTAAACACCTGTGTTGTTAAGAGAGTGTCCCCGATAATCGGGCGTATCGTCATTGGCACCAGTTCCTGGCTTCCATTTTCTACCGTGTGGACGGATGAGCCAGCGTACTGGAATTCACCTCGTTCCAGTACCAGTGAGAAGTTGTAACTAGATGGCTCCAGCACCAGTGATTGGAATGATGTCACATTTGTTAGATTATTATCGTCAAGACTGACCGTCCAGCTGAGGTTCTCGACTTCGTTCGATTCGAGATCTTCCACCAGCATTGTGCCAGTCATCAGTGATGATTCGTCGCCTGATAGCAGTCCCTCGTTTAGAGGTTCTCCCGATTGCACAACACTATCGAGCAATGCGCTAAAATTGAAATCGAAATTCACATTCTCGGTTTCTATAGCCAGGGCCTGACCGATGCCTGGCTCATTGATTGAACTACCGCCGCCACATGCTGAGAGTATTATGCTGCTCACTACAGCAATGCTCACCATTGAATACTTATTCATGTAATCCCTAATTCTATTGTTGTGTTTTGCTATCCACTCACTTGAACCCTGAGAAGGCACAACTCCTGCTCATTTGTAACGGCAAACAGTTGGTAATCTGGATCTCCGCTATGCTGGCTAGATTTGTCAGGTGTGAGGCAAGCAGATTTAGAACGAGGCTTACATAGCAAAATAGATAGACGCACATTGTTAAAGCCAGGATTGATTTTTCAACGGGGCGCTGCTGTAGCCTCAAGTATTACCAGTCAATATCCGCAGGATTTCCGCCGATAGTGCTATTTCCCGGGCAGAGTTTCAGATCACAGTAGTGACCGCAGGCTTCAATCTTTGTGAAGCTTTTTTACCTACTAACTTCTGGAAACTACTGTCAGAGGTTGCCTGGTGCTGAAACATCACACAGAGAAATTAACCTCAATTTATTCTGTTGCAATGCCTGCTTTGTTTTTTTGGTAAAGGGACGGGCGCCCATTAGTAATGTGGATGCGATTCAGTCAGGTGATGTGCTCGCGGACAGCAGGTCAATAATAGACTTGTTAGCGCATCGGCCCAGTCCACAGGCAAAAGCCTGACGCGTACAGCGAGACCACATATGATAAACGGAGTGTCATTCAGGGAGATTGACTGAATAGGAGGTTTGGTCGCAGCGGTTACGCCCTGCTGCGAATAATAAAAACAGAATACGGCTTAGAGCTTGTCCCAACTATGGGAATTGCAACGAGACGGAATTTACATTTTCTCTTCTAAGATGCCTGTCCCTGTTTATTGTGCTGCGCAAAGTATTGATGGATCTTATGGCTGGTGGTTAGGTCAACTAAAGCCGAATGTTGTAATGAAGGTCGGGCAAATAGACGCTTCAAAGGAAGCACGCCGCGAATTTTTTTATTTGTCGTGAAGCCAGCAGTAACAAAAACAGAATTGTTATAGAAACGTTATATATTAAGGGGGTGAATAGGTTTTAAAGAAACTTGGACATGCAGTAGCATTGATTGGTCCACCCGTGAACGGGTGGCATAGGCTCTGGTGTAAATACCTTTGTACCAATCCTGTAACAACACGCACATAACCTTTTGCAGAATGACAATTAAAGAAGTGCTTTGCTTCTGGTCATTCATTTCCATTCATAAGAGAGATACTACGCATGAAATTGTTGAACAACTTTGTCGGGGGACAGGGTCGCGCTATCAACGGACTCGCGAGCGCGGCTGTGATACTGTCGCTTACAGCCTGTGGCGCGGATACACTAGATGGAATTCAGAACGATCTGGCTAATGGAGAAGACGTCAATATTAACCTGTCAACTAATGACGACGGGGATTTAGTGATCGGTTTGAGTGATGATGACGATGGTGATCAGGGAGATAACGGCGCAGTGGACTCAGAGGCTGGTTCCTTTCAGGTCACATTTTACAATAATACTGCCGGTCAGTTGATGACTCCACCTGTCGTCGCTCTGCACGACCCATCAGTTCATCTCTTTCAGGTAGGCGAAACAGCCACTGATGCGATTCAGGTAATTGCCGAAATGGGTAACAATGCACCACTGGTGGAATTTGCCGTTAATAACCCGGCCGTAGTAAGTGCAGCAGGTGTCGCTGGTGACGGTCCGTTTGGTCCGGGGCAGAGTGTCTCGCTGAACTTGACGACCACCGAATCAGGTCAGGTTTTCAGCGCCGTAAATATGCTTATCTGTACAAACGATGGTATTTCCGGAGTCGACTCAGTGGCATTGCCTTCCGGTACAGACCCGGTTGTTATTAGAGCTCTGCCATATGATGCGGGCACTCGCGTTAACCAGGACAATTCTTATTCGTTTTTTCCTCCACCGTGCAGAACTAATGCTGATGGTGTCCTAATAGATGTTGATGAAGCGCCGCTTGAATCTCCGCGTCTGGCTATTGGACCACACGCTGGCCAAAGTGGAACGGCGAATACTCCAGCAGGTCAGAATTGGGACTTTGCAACTAGCGACGAAGTTCTGATCATTGAAATCGTGCGTACAGACAGTACTGATGG
>CAZNOB010000315.1:0-5022 GCA_964574535.1 uncultured Granulosicoccaceae bacterium
GGTTTTATTTTACGCCACTACGCCATTTCTCGAAGTAGTAACGCGAATCTGGATAAGGATCGTAACCGATTTGATAGCGGAATCGACTGCCTTCAATCATCTGCACGGGAACGGTGAATTCAACCTGTGGCACGGGCTCGGTCTGTATCAGACCGCCTCGACGCAGATCGCTTATGGTGTTTGCAATCTTGGTCTCACCTTTGACGCGAATATAATATCGCTCGGGTAACAAACCGGTTTTCCCCGGTTTAACATTGGCCCTGACGCGTACGGTGTTTTCCTGCCTCTCTATGCTTACCTGTTCAAAGGTCGGGAAGGCACCGTCTTGCCGAGCATCGGCAATTTGCCGCATCTGTTCGCGCCAGCGGTGATTGACCTGTTCAAGTTCACAGCCAATGTTCTGCAAGTGGTAGCGCCAGTAGCGCACGCCTGCAAGAGCGGGCGGGGCGTTGTCGCTACCTACCGAGCGCAGAAAGTTTCCGACTGATGCCTCGCCACAAATGGCTGCCATGGCATCGACCCAGATGTCACCAATACCGTATAGCAACTCCGGGTCATACAGTTCTTCGAATGCAGCGCGGTTGGTCATTTCGTCGAAGGTAATATTATGTCGTTGCCATGCTATCGATGATATGGCCCAGTTTGTTGAGCGGGTTTGCGGGTCCGGTACTATTTTGAATGAGGTGTACTGCGCCATGCCTTCAATGAAAAAGCCTGCACTGTTAGCAGCGTCTGCAAGCTTTCTGTTTGATTCAGTGGTTTGAAGGACGTGGGCGGTTTCGTGGCTCAGCACTCGACGATAAACCGGGTTAACAGTTTCGCGGCTGTTTAATACCATACGAATATTCTTATAGGACGCGACCCCAAGCAGATGTCGACTTTCTGATGTCATGTCTGCATGTATATTTGGCTGGTCTTCCAGACCAAGCAGTGCCGCCAGTGATCGATAGTCGCTGTCTGCATATTGTATAAGCTCGACCAGCCGTTCATTGTCGTCAACGTGGTAGGCGAATTGATAGTGGTTTGTCGTTGCCTTTTGTACATTGCCGCGGTCGTCACTGGTGCCCGCACGGATCAGCAGGCCGACCATAATCATCATCACCACAGCGAAAGCGGCAGTTGAAAGTATCGCCGGTAAAAACAGGGATAATTTGCTCTTGCCCGATATACGCGGTTTAGAGTCGGTACGAGTCCACAGCGCATAACTTATTGCCAGTAGTAAGACTGCGGCAAGCAAGTGGGTTATGACTACCGGCCAGTCGACTAATAGTTGTTGACCGTGGTATTCGTTATTAGAAAACCGGAACAGATTATAGGGTCCGCTGACACCACGGGTTTGCTCGAGCCAGATAAGTCCAATCAGATAGGCAGAGTAAAGAACAAGCCCCGTTGTGCGGAACCACGATATAAACACACCGTGAGAGACAATAACAAACGCAAAGAGCACGTAGCGTAGAAAAAAGATGATCTCGTTATGCCAGTAGTCGAGCCCGGTGATTGTTTGTGAGTTAAACAACAGGGCGACACCATGCAACGCAAAGTCCAGAATGATCAACAGACAGATTAACAGCCAGGCCGCCAGTACTTTGGCAAAGAAAATCTGCCCCCGGCTTACTGGCAGACTGCGTACGAAATCGATGGTGCCTTCGTCGAATTCGCGCGGGAACAAGCTATAGGCCGCAATCATGTACAGGAAAATGGTAAAAAGCTCCAGGCCGGGAGTGGAACCTGGGTCGCAGGCTGTGCTGCACCAGTCGAGATAGGTGAGTTCATCGATGCGGCTAGACGATAATTCAAGCGCATAGAAGATCACAACCAGTGTCAGCCACAGTAAGGAAAATGGCACCAGTTGTCTCATTTGGACAAGCATCAGTCTTGTCATTGGAAGCTAACCCTGCCGGTCCAGAGTGGAACGGGTCGGGCAAAGCGCTCATGCTCGTATTCAAGCTTGACATAGGCTCTGTCGCCGTCGGTGTAGGGCACTTCAATTCGATGCGCTGTCTGGTTGATGACGCAGGGCTGTCGGTCGCGCACTTTTACTGAGACCTCGGTTTCAATGTCATAGGCAGAAGTGCGCTGATGTCTGAGTACGCACTGGCCGGTTATTTTAGTATTTGATTCAACGTTGCCTGTTGCTCTGTTGTTGTTAGTTTCTGAGCTTTCTGTTAACGAGCCATGTGTTACTGTGCTTTCGATTGGCTGGTAGTGAACCTCAAGCCAGTACACATTGTTGTCATCAGCCACGCTCGAAGCATTCCCGGTAATTGCCGGTATCAAATCGAGCAACTGGCTGACTGACGGGTCGTTCTGGTGTGGACGTAACCATGCGAACCAGTCGGTGGTGAATTGTTCAAACTCGATACCTGTTATCCGCTGGAAGCGCTTGTTGTCTGGATTGAGCAATCGGTTGGTTGATTCGAGTGACGAGGCGCGCGGCTTTTCCTGCAGATAGTCTGTAGTCAGTCGTACCAGGGTATCGACATCGGTCTGTTCAGCCAGATACAACAGTGCGGTATAGGCCAGTGCTTCAACTGCCTCAAATCCGAAGTCGTCTGTCATGCTCTCCCATGCGAGCAGCGGGTTGCTGTTTGAAGCGGGCAGGCGGGAGGTATAATTTTCCGAAGTAAACAGGCGTTGCGCATGCAGTGCTCTGGTGAAGAGTTCCGGGTTAGCGGGAGACTCAATTGCCTTGTCTGCGCCTTCGGCCCACCACCTCGCCAGTCCGTCAAGTATCCAGTGTCTGCTTTCATAGTCCCAGCGTCCATTGGTCAGCTTTAGCATCAGGTGATGCATGGTCATGGTGTTCATGGTGCCGTGTTCGTAGTCGTTGTAGTCGCTGAAGTTGGCAGTAATCTCTACGCCACCATCGTTGTATACCGGGTAGATCTCGGTTCTGTCCAGGTTGCTATTCAGTGCGATTTGTACACGCGGCAGGGTTGCGAGGGCGGTCTCTGCCTGAAACTTTTCAAGTACTCGCTTCAGGTTGGCACGGATAAGTTCTGCCTGTGGCAGCCTCGATGGTGTGAGGTAGGAAATTGCTATCGATGGACTGGCTTCACGCAGAACAGTGTCGCCGCTGAATTCAGTGTCGCTGCTGTCCCACTTCTGTTGCAGGTTTTGGTAGACGCTAAAGGTGCCAAGAGCCAGTAGCGCTATAGCGGCAAAATTGCGTCTGTTAAGCGGCTTCCCCAATTGCTCGGCGACAGAACCTTCGTTAATCAGTGCCAGTGTGAATCCGCCAGCAACAAAAGCCAGTGATATGGCGAGGGTTTCTATCAGATCACGCCATGGAAAATTCTCTCGTTCAAAGATGAACAGCTGATGGTCTAAGAGTGCGACCGGTGCGAGCCTGGTTTCGTCGAAGTTGGGCAAATCAAACAACATCAAAAGCACAAAACCAATTAGCAGATAGATTGGCAGGCGTAGTTTTCCGGTGAAGCTTGTAAAAAAAACAATGGCCCAGTAGACCGTTATGATTGCGCTGGTTTTGACCAATAACAGCATCATGTAGCGTCGGTCGATAAATTCAGCAGTGTTGGCCAGCATTGCGGCAATGCTCACCAGCACCGTACCCAATAACAACAGATACAACCAGCCACTCAGTAGTTTAACTACGACAGGTGTGGCCGGTCTGATTGGCAGACTTTCCATAAATAGTCTGGTACCAAGTGTGTATTCGCGAACAATCAGCCGGTTGCCAACAATCAATATAATAAGCGGTATGACGGTTATCAGAGCAAAGCGAACGACCTCAAAACTGCTCATGCTGAACTCGGCGGCCTGCTGTTGAGCAGCCGAAAGCAATACTATTGCGATCAGACCAGTGGCGAGCGCTAGCAGAGACAAGCCGTGCTCGCGGCAATCTTTTCTTAATACGTTAAACCAGCCCATTAGCGTAGTTCTGGACCTGATGTTGCGCTGGTGACAGCTGCTATTGGAATGTCTGACTTTGCGGTGGCCGATTTATCAATCTCTGATTTAGCAACCATGGCAATAAACGCATCCTCAAGTGTCATTCGTTCCTCCTGCCAGCCACTGTCCAGTAGTGGTTGGGCGGGTGCGCCATGTGTGAACTCATACACCTTAAAGTACCTGCCGTTACGTGTTCCCTGTTGCAGTATCCATGCATCATCGCGTACAAACTGACCAGGCAGCATACCGCGCTGATACTGGTCTTCGTTGATTGTGTAGGTGGCAATATGATGCGATAGAGTGTCGAGTCCACCCTGATAGATTGTTCTGCCAGATTCTATTATCCCTATGCGGTCTGCAATGGATTCGATATCGTCTATCAGGTGGGTCGAGAAAAACACCGTGGACTCGGTTTGCCGGGCCTCTTTGCTGACCAAATCCAGAAATTCACGGCGCGCGACCGGGTCCATGCCCGCGGTTGGTTCATCGAGTATCAGGCAATCAGGGCGTGTGGCAATCGCCATACAGAGTGCAAGCTTGGCTTTCATGCCGCCTGAGAAGTGGCCGATCTTGCGCTTCATTGGCAGTTCGAACAAATCCAGTAACATTTCATAGCGGCGCTGTTCCCATCGAGGGTACAGGTCGCGAACAAAGCTGGAAAGCTGCTTTGGTGACATCCACGGATAGAAGTGTTGTTCTTGCGCTACGTAGCCGATTCGCTGTCGTGCCTCGACCATGTTGCCACTGACTGGTTGTCCGAAGAGTTCGATAGAGCCGCTGGTGAGCCCGGTGATGCCGAGCATCATTTTGATGGCTGTAGATTTACCTGCGCCGTTACGGCCGAGAAACCCGTACACCTCTCCCTGATAGACACGAAGTGATAGAGACGAGAGCACCTGCAGAGTGCCGTATTTTTTGGCGACCTGATCAAATACGATAACCGGACTGGTGGTTGATCGGTCTGTGCGAACCGGGTTGTCAGAATAGTTCATTACATCTCGATTGAGGGTGAAGCGGTCTGGTGTTTACAATTTGGACTGCTATTTTAGACGGAATCCTGAAGTTATTGTTCAGTTAATAACAATGCGCAGGCACAAAATAATCTGGACA
>CAZNOB010000316.1:0-4977 GCA_964574535.1 uncultured Granulosicoccaceae bacterium
AAAGTTCTGCTGCGCACACTGCTGGAGTGTTGCTTAGTTTCTATCACGACAGTGGTATGCAATCAATACAAATACAATTGAGTGACCACACTCAAAGTAGTTGCTTTGCGCTACGAATATTCGGTAGTGATTGCAAATGCGGCGGTCTGTTTTAGAATCTATGTAATTGGGTTTATGTGAATTCGGAACTTGATTTAACATAAGTAAGTATACCCGCACTAATTGGGGGTTCACTTGCTGAATTGTATCTGTGTTGTGTTCTGGCTGTGTGAAAAGGGCGCTGAGTATTCGGACTGGAATAGATTCTCTGCGGGATCGCAGCACATCGGCAGTCCTGACTGAACTACCTTCTTTGAACTCTCTGTCGTATCAATGGTAATTTTTCGGGCTGCGGTGGTGAATGAAATATCCTTGATAGCGGACGTAATCCAATATATAGTCACTAGAAATTCTTAACCCTATCAGGCGAGTGTGGCAGTGACAGATCAGTATCTATCGCACATCAATAGTGTGCTCGACGACATCCGCAGTTCCGGACTTTGGAA
The DNA here is from genome assembly GCA_964574535.1 of uncultured Granulosicoccaceae bacterium. Lineage (GTDB taxonomy): Bacteria > Pseudomonadota > Gammaproteobacteria > Granulosicoccales > Granulosicoccaceae. The sequence continues at coordinate 546 of CAZNOB010000316.1, forward strand.
AGCCGAGCGAAACATGCTTTCTCCGCAGTCTGGTTCAGTGAGGGTTGACGGAATGCAGCCCGATGCAGACAGCGTGATCAATCTTTGTGCAAATAACTATCTGGGCCTCGCGAACAACCCAAACCTGATCGAGGCTGCCAAGCGCGCGATGGATAGCCATGGCTACGGGATGGCAAGTGTGCGGTTTATTTGTGGTACCCAGGATCTGCATCGACAGCTGGAAAAAACAATAGCCGATTTTCTAGGCAAAGATGACTCCATTCTATTTGCTGCATGCTTTGATGCGAATGGCGGATTGTTCGAACCTCTGTTGACAGATCAGGATGCAATTATCTCTGATTCGCTTAATCATGCATCAATCATTGATGGGATTCGTTTGTGTAAGGCTATGCGTTATCGGTATCGCAATTCAGATATGTCTGATCTTGAAGATCAATTAAAGGCGGCAAAGAACAAAGGCGCAAGATTTATCATGATTGCCACTGACGGTGTGTTCTCTATGGATGGTTATCTTGCTAATTTGCCCGAGATCACCCGACTTGCGAAACAGTATGATGCGTTGGTGATGGTTGACGATTGTCACTCAACCGGTGTGATGGGCCCGTATGGCAGGGGTACCGCTGCGCATTTTGGTGTAGAAGATCGCGTTGATATTATTAGCGGTACCCTTGGCAAGGCATTAGGAGGTGCTATTGGTGGCTTTATAGCGGGAGCCGCTCCGGTCATTGATCTGCTAAGGCAACGAGCCCGACCTTACCTGTTTTCCAATGCCCTGCCACCAGGCGTGGTTGCTGCAGGAATAGAAGCGATAAATTTGGCCGAGCGCAATAGCGAGCTGCGTGATCGTTTGAATGCGAACGCTGTCTTTTGGAGAGACGGACTGTCGAAGCTTGGTTTTGAGCTATTACCTGGCGAGCATCCTATTATTCCGGTGATGCTTGGCGATGCGAAGCTTGCTCAGTCAATGTCGCATCATCTGTTTGAGCAGGGTGTATATGCGTCAGGTTTTTTCTATCCGGTTGTGCCGCAAGGGAGAGCCCGTATTCGAACACAGATGAGTGCAGCCCATAGTCGGCAAGATCTTGAGCGTGCATTAGGTGCGTTTGAAAGGGCGGGCAAACTAAGTGGGGCACTGAAATGATCAATAGCAACATGAAAGCGCTGGTGAAAACAGAGCCCGCTCCCGGACTACATATGAGGGATGTGCCTGTGCCCGAGCCGGATCCTGATCAGGTGCTAATTAAGATAAATAAAACCGGTATTTGTGGCACTGATATTCATATATGGAACTGGGATGAGTGGGCCTCGAAAACCGTGCCGGTGCCTTTGGTGGTTGGACATGAATTCGCCGGTGTAGTGATAGAGCTGGGAAAGAATGTCACTGACATTAAGATAGGTCAGCGTGTCAGCGGCGAAGGCCATTTGGTTGGCAAAACCTCTCGTCAGTCTCGGTCCGGGAGATTCCACCTGGACCCTGAAACCCGTGGGATCGGTGTCAACGAGCCTGGTGCTTTTGCAGAGTACCTCTGCCTGGATGCGTTCAATGTCGTGCCACTGCCTGAGGCCATTGATGACGACATCGGTGCAATACTCGACCCGTTAGGCAACGCAGTGCATACGGCGCTCAGTTTTGATCTGGTCAGTGAAGATGTGTTGATCACTGGTGCGGGACCCATAGGAATAATGGCGGCTGCAGTCGCCCGCCACGCTGGTGCACGTAATATCGTCATCACAGATGTTAATCAGGACCGGTTGGCGCTGGCAGAAAGAGTTGTTGACGTCGTACCGGTGAATGTCATGCAGGAAGATCTGCAAGAGGTATCTGCAAGACTTGGTTTGAAAGAAGGATATGACATTGGTCTTGAAATGTCTGGTAACCAGGTCGCCCTGGATCAAATGGTGGAGTCACTGGTGATGGGCGGGCGTATAGCTATGCTGGGGATACCACCAGGTAAGAGCCCGGTAGACTGGTCGCGGATTGTCTTTAAAGCCATTACGCTCAAAGGCGTATATGGGCGTGAAATATTTGAAACCTGGTACAAGATGATCGCCATGCTTGAGAACGGGCTTGATGTGTCGAAGGTAATCACACACAGATACTCTGTTTCAGACTTTGAGAAAGGCTTTGCAGACATGCTAAGTGGCTCAAGTGGTAAAGTCGTGCTTGACTGGACATGAGTAACGTTGCAATGAAATTTTGCTCCGTCAGTTATAGTTAGCGCTAACACTATGTGTCCTGAAAACCTGACTAATGAAGACATCGCGAAGCGTCTGGCGAGCAGAGTTAAAGAAGCCCGTCAGAAACTCGATTTAAGTCTTGCAGCGCTATCGAAGCTCTCGGGAGTATCACGCTCAATGTTGTCTCAAATAGAGCGAGCCGAGAGCTGCCCGACTGTTGCAACACTATGGAATCTGGCCAATGCGCTCAATCTGGAGGTTGCCGGATTGCTCGACAATGATCCGAGAGAACGCAGCCCGATAAAAGAGCTTGTCACAGCAGATCAGACTCCGGTAATTATGTCTAAAGGTAAAGGCTGCAAAATACGCGTGCTCAGTTCACCCGAAATGGTTGGGGAAACTGAAATATACGACCTTGAGTTTAATGCCAATGCAATGCTCGACAGCGGACCGCATCGAGCTGGCTGTCTGGAGAACCTCACTGTATTTAAAGGGGAATTACTGGTAACCAGCGATGGTGTCTCGCAAGTGGTTAAAAATGGTGAGACAGTGCGCTACGTTGCCGATAGAGATCATTCCATACATGCACCAAAGCGAGCATCCAGAGCGGTATTAATTGTTACCGGCTCATAAAAATTCAATCACTGCACCACGTAATGGCGCTGTGATCCATCCCCGGGTTTCAATGAATGCAATTACTTAAACTGGCAGTTCTCACCCGAGAGAATTTTTCACCTTATTGCGATGTCATTGAATTCGGCCAAACTGATCCTGTTGCAATCAATAGCGGCAATTGTCTGCGTTACCATGATCTGGCGATAGCCGATGTTTGCCGTATGTGTCTGCCCCCCAGCGCCGAATGGACGCTTTTTAATACCGGTGAACATCAAGCGGCTTTCACTGGTTTCGTAAGCCCGATCGTTACATGGTATTTCACAATCGTTAGTTATTTCAGGAGAAGTTAGTGGTGATTGCCTATCTATTAGAGTGGGTTAACTTGCTGGGCAGATGGGTGCATATGATCACAGGGACAGCCTGGATCGGTGCATCTTTCTATTTTATTTGGCTCGATAACTCACTGGAATCACCTAAATCAAAAGCAGATAAAGATAAAGGCGTTTCCGGCGAGGTGTGGTCTGTTCATGGCGGAGGTATGTATCATGCGCAGAAGTACCGCCTGTCGCCTGAAAAATTACCGGAGCACCTGCATTGGTTTAAGTGGGAGGCATATACCACCTGGATTACCGGTATGTTTATGCTGGCGCTTATGTATTGGTACGGTGCGGAGATCTATCTGATTGACCCAGGCGTTGCCGCACTTTCCCGGCCTGTCGCTATCGGTATTGGTGTGGGGGTCATCGCATTCGGCTGGTTTGCTTACGACAAACTGTGTGAGAGTGATATTGGTAAAAATGAGAATAAAATGGCGGGAATGCTGTTCATTGTTCTCACAATAATTGCATTTTTGCTTTGCCAGGTGTTCAGTGGCCGAGGTGCTTACATGCACTTTGGTGCAATGCTTGGAACCATCATGGTAGGCAATGTGTTCTTTGTCATTATTCCCGGGCAGAAAGATTTGGTCCTTGCCAAAAAAGAGGGCAGGGAGCCCAACCCGATTCATGGGATACGTGGCAAGCAACGGTCTGTCCACAATACCTATTTTACCTTGCCGGTTTTATTTGTCATGATCAGCAACCATTATGCGATGACCTATGGCCATAAGTATAATTGGCTGATACTGATCGCTATAACGCTCATAGGTGCATTGATCAGGATCTACTTTGTTGCACGTCACAAAGGAAAGGCATCGCTGGCACCGGTGTTGGCCGCCGCTGTTTTATTGTCCGCCGTTGTTACACTGGTGGCTCCACGGCAGTCTGGTCAGCTGACAGCAGGTGCAGTTGGTGGCATCGAGACAAGCTTTGTACACAAAATAGTGGTGGAGCGCTGCAGTAGCTGCCATGCAAAAGCACCGTCGCAACCGGGCTTCCAGTCACCACCGAAAGGTATCGTGTTTGAGACTGAAGAAGACATTACCCGGCAGGCAATGACTATTCATCATCAAACCGTTGTCACCAGGGCAATGCCTATAGGCAATCTGACTGGTATTACGGATGAAGAGCGAGCCACAATTGACGCATGGTTTGTGCAGCAAAAGTAATGCTCGACATCCCTGCCGGGGGCCTTCATATTGGAAATGACCAAATACGACGTGCCCTTCAGGCGGGGTTGCTATTCAAGCGACGAAAAGCAA
>CAZNOB010000317.1:0-4970 GCA_964574535.1 uncultured Granulosicoccaceae bacterium
CACAGGATGTGTCTGTGAATTATTCTGCAAATGGATTCGCTCTATGAATAATTCCGTTAGGCCAGCTTTGTCTGGCCTTTAGGCTTTCTGCTTACCATGGCCACATCCCACCCTCTACTTGTATAACCCCCGGGCACAACTTTGATCACTGCTGGAACAGCTGCTGACTGAGATGCCTGGCAATCAGGGGAGCAAAATCTGACTGTGCAGACGGTAGACTGACACCCCTGATTAAATTGTCCATCACATGGATTTCATGAGTGAATTGGATCACAACTTGCACCTGTTCAATCACGGTGAAAGACTTTCTCCCAACCCGGGGAAGTCAGCGTCCAGGCGCTACGCACTCGTCGGCTTTAGCCTAAACCAGTGCGTGGTTTAAGTTGCACACTAGTGTAGCTAACAAGGACTATCAGTCTATCCAGGATGGAAATTCTGATGCAAGGACTCGGTGTCAATTGACACCTTTCGGATTCGTGTTGGCTTCGCCACCACGCTCCTATCAGGACAGTCTGGCCTTGTGACGTTTTATCGTAGAAAAAGGCAAAACTACTGAAAAGTAGTGACGCAAAGCTTCTGGTCTAAGGGATACCCCTCCTACGATCGCAGGGCTACCTGAAAAGACACAGGATGTGTCTGTGAATTATTCTGCAAATGGATTCGCTCTATGAATAATTCCATTTGGCCAGCTTTGTCTGGCCTTTAGGCTTTGTGCATCTACATTTCGGCGAACGTTGCGCCGGCGCGTGTGTATGAAGCTCCCTGCCGAGTGCCTTCAGTTTTAAAAAATAAAAAAGACCAAAAAGTAAAAGCGGGTAGATCAAGAGCGCCAGAGCAATACAAAAAGCTTTGCGTTGAGAGGGTGTTTTAGGTTGCCATGTCGGATATGTGTCGCTATAACTCGTCTTCTTCACTTTCACCGTGTTGATACTAAAGCTGATAGCAAATTAATTTAGAATTAGGGTAAAAAAATCGATATAGGATTTTAATACCTGCCACCAATGGGGCGTCCATATATGTCTATGTAAGTGATGTAAATGCGCAGGAGCCACACTTTACAGCGAAACATCAGCAATAGTTGAATCGCAGATGTTGCATTGCAAGACCTGACCCTCTTGATTTTCGCTCAAGACTATCTGGAGCGACAACAGCGATTGCCGTTTGATGATCCAATAGATTTTTAGAATCCCGCAACACTACCATCTTCACAACAGATGCCTGCAACCGGATCTCTGCAAACCATTAAACCAAACCGATGCGCTGCGGCAAATAGCCGCACTTTTACTCCGGCGTTAACAAATTAAGAATGCGGTCGAAAACCTAAATAACCGACCTAGAAAAACACGCGGCTACCTTACACCAAAGCAAATGTTTTATGGCCAAATCACGCCACTACTATAAATTGATTGCACTTATGAATTGAATTCAAACGACAGAACCTTAGGCTCCTAATATGTTGATATTTCGCCATTCCCACTAACCGATATATACCTTTTTTCATCAGGGTTAATCCATTCCGGTGTTTTTAGTACAAACGCATCTTCGTCAGGGTCATCACTATTTTCTAAAGGGATTGACATCACTACTCCTCCATTGAAAGAAATATTGATTCTCCCCTTGTATAGCCCCACTGACTCAACCTCTTTCTTTGCAACACCAGCCAAGACATATCCACGAACACAATCATACGGATCCAATGGAGTGAGTTTAATTTCACCATGGTTTACTAGCTCTTCAGTCCCTTGAAATTCCCAGTTATTGCAAATAGTCAATAGTAGCTCAGCGGGGATGCCTTGTTCGCTTCGCAAAAGAAATGAAATCGAATAAAAAGAATCCCATTCGAAAGACTTCAAAGACGCTCCGACTAGCAATTCATCGAGAACGCGTTGAACAGCAACGGGTGTTTTTTCCATATTATCTATCATTTACTTGATTATGAATGTGACCAATTTGCCGTCGCTCAGGCTTCGATACATTCCCGCGAATTCGCTCCCCACTTGGATGAACATAGACCTTGTCTTTGCCAGCCTCAGTGAAAACACTTCGTGCTCCTGAATGAGAACCTGATCCAGACGTGCCATCCATAACGCGAACATCCATTGGACCATGAGGTGTATCCATTCTAAATATTTCACCATCACCACCGCGCGCGTCTCCGATTTTCTTTCCACCACTATCCAAAATACTCTGCTTCATCTTACTTTGACTAGTATGCACCGCGCTACCATTTGGTGTCACAATGAAGTCAGGTGCATTTTTTGGTGCATTTCCTATCTTTTCTGTCACCAAACCCAAAGGATCAACCCAAACAGTAGGAGAAGGCACATACTCGTAGAGATGGTCACCACCATCTAACCCAATCGGATCCTGAGAGGTAAACCTCCCGATACCCGGATGATAGTACCTGTGCCGATTATAATGAAGCCCGGATTCCGAATCAAAATACTGCCCCTGAAAGCGAACTGAGTTTTCTATCCTCTCAGTTTCTTCTGTAACCACACTACCATACGTCCGATAAACAACTCGCCATGCAATCTCCCCCTGCTTATCCGTCAACTCCTGCGGAGCCCCGACCTGATCGAGATGATAGTGGTAGATCTCTCCATTACTGATCTGCACAAGTGGTCGAAAACTATAAGGCTCATAAATATAGCTTTTCTCCAGTCCACCTCTGATTTCGTACACCATTGTATCGCCCGACCAGTAAAAGTCAGTAGATCCAAAACCATCAGACTTACTGATACGCCTTCCAAGAGCATCATACTGATAACGAGTGGTCTGCCGTTCTTTGGTTACACTAATAAGTTGGCTAGAAGAGTTGTACGCATACTCAATTCGCCTGGCGTGACCCCGACCATATTCCTCCTTAACAAGATTTCCATATTCGTCATAAGAGAAACGACGATCCTGATACACCAGAAGCCGATTACCCTTACTGTATCCGCCCCGTGTTGCGTTTGAATCCAGAAAATTGCCAGCAGGATCGAATTGAAACTGCTCGGGAGTCCGCCCATGCACAGACCGAATTCGGTCTCTAGGGTCATACTGAAAGGACAATCTTCCCCTTGTTAGATCATCAACAGACGTTAAATTCCCTGCCTTGTCATAACCATAGTTCCGTCGAATTACTGCTCGCTTTTCTTTGTTAATGGTGTGGCGTTTCAACCGGCCCATCGGATCATAATCGAATTCCTGAGAAAGTGCGCCGGTATCTCGTTTGACCTCCTGCCCAAGCAGATCACGTTCAATTTCTGCCAGCACATCACCGTTAAATCGCACCTGGGTAAAGCCACCTAGCGCATCGTACTCATTCTCTATCTTATCCCCATTGAACAACGTGGTTTCAATGCGCTGGCCAAGCGCGTCATATTGGTGGTTTATTGATTTGTCGTCCTGCCTCTCTTCTGTCAGATTTCCTAATGGATCATAGTTAAATGCCAACCGACGAGATCGATTATTGGCTTCTTTCAATCGACCGGTAGCATCATAGGTGAACGATAATTTCTCGCCATCCTGACTTAATTTCCCTAGTAGCCTCCCAAGAGGATCTCGTTCGAAACAGGTTATTCGATCAACATCCCGATAATGACTGAGACGCTGTACCGCGTCATATGCATACTGCTGAACTCTTCCATCAAATCCAGTTTCACACACTAGATTGTCATTTGCATCATATTGTAGTGTGTACTGATCACCATTCTCATTAATCAGCTTAGTCAGATTAAATTCGGTATCGTATTCATAGTGAAAGACTGTACCATCGGGGTTCTGTCGTGAGTGAACAAACGGTGTGTTGTTATACTCGTATTTAGTAGTCCGGCCTTCAGGATCCTTAACACTGACTACGTCCCCACGGCTGTTGTACTCGAGTTCGGTCCGGCCACCCTCCGCATTTACAGCAGCAATCAATCGTCCGATAAAATCATATTCGTAATAACTGGTTTGGCCATTTGGCTCATCAACCTGGGTAAGTCGGCCCAATGAATCGTATTGATAACTAATTTTGGCTCCGTTGGGCAATCGCTCTTCAAGCAGCTCACCTGCCAAATTCCAGTTGAATTCGGTTTTATGGCCCAGTGCATCTGTTACCGATACGACTTTCCCGAGCTCATTGTACTCATACAGGGTAATTCCACCAACCGGATTGACTATCTGAACCAGATGGTCTCTTTCATCATATAAATAGTGCCATGAACTACCATCAGCCTGATGAACTAAAACTGGTTTATTAGTTTGGCTATAGGCAATCTGCGTTAACGCACCATCCGGCATAACCAACTGGCACTGGTTTCCGTTTAGATCATAGGTATAACGCGTGACCTGACCGAACGCATCTTTTTCACTTCGCTTCCGATCAAACTCATCATATTCAAAGTGCTTTTCATTGCCATAAGGATCTACCTCGCGAAGCACAATACCGCTATCATTCCACTCATAGAGGCGTTTGAGGCCTTGCAGGGTTGTTACTGTTGTTTGCTGCAGATTGAAGTCATATTCAAGTTCACGATATAAATAATTGTTGTCACCCCAGGTTTTAGTACACCTTGATTGCCCGCGAAGAAATTCATATTCGTGATACCAGGACAAACCATTTTGATCTGTTGCCCGAACCATCAGATGATCCTGATAAGCGTAAGTGAGACTCGCGCCTTCCGCATCAGTCACTCTGATCAGATCACCATCCGAGCTGTATTCATAGCTTAGCAATAATAGTCGGGAGCCGGGGTCGAGCGGATGAGGACCAGTTAGTTCAAGGAATCGCCCTTGTACATCTCGGCGGAATTCCAGTTTTCGACCAGCGGCGTCTGTCAGACGATGCAACCCAAGGCCATCATACTCAAACCGGACCAGGTTTCCGTCAGTATCAGCTATTGACTCTATTCGATAGCGATAACCACCATCGCTAACAAACCGATACCGGTGGTTTTGAATATTAGTAACGATGAAGTCTCTACCATCAACTGAAAGAC
>CAZNOB010000318.1:0-4947 GCA_964574535.1 uncultured Granulosicoccaceae bacterium
GCTAGAGCTCACAGGAAAGCGGTAAACTGCTGGCTAATCGCCGAGCGATATGCGCTTTCAATGATATTTATCTTCATTCACCAAGACGACACAATCTATTCATGACTCTCAACGAAGCAAATCAGATTGCTCTGACACCCGTTGCGTTTATTCGCTCTTGCTACACGCAGAGGTTTGGCATACCACGGCAAGCGGGCCTGGTCCCGGCTGCGAGTGCTCAAATAGTCATGCAGAAAACCCCGGACAACCAGTTATCCCTGAAAGGGCTGGAAGACTTTTCCCATCTTTGGGTGCTTTTCGTCTTCCATAGTGATCGGTATACAAAATCAAAACCACTGGTATGGCCACCGCGCCTGGGTGGAAAAAAGAAAATGGGAGTATTCGCAACGCGCAGCCCTAACCGACCGAACCCCGTTGGCTTAAGCGCAGTTGTACTGAATAGTATTACTCACACTAAAAATGAAATTCTCATTCATATCACAGGTGGTGACTTTCTTGATGGCACACCCGTACTTGATATCAAACCCTACATCGCTTTCGCCGATTCCATTCCCGACGCGACCAGCACCTGGGTAGCACCCATAGATGATGTGATGACAGTATCGTGGACAGAAGCCGCACTAGGCGGATTAGAAGAGAGCCGCTTTGAGCCCGGTGCAGACACCGAAAAGCTGAAGCAGCTAATCAATCAGACCATTGCACTTGATCCACGCCCCGCCCATGAGAGACATAAAGACGGACAAACCGACCAACAGTGGCACATGCGCCTCTATGATCTGAATGTCTCGTGGGGGGTGATAAACAGCACTGCAGTAATTACTCAGGTAAAACCGTATGCGCACCCTGAAACGTAAAGCGATCTCGATGATAGCTCAGCGTTTTAATGACATCGCCAGCACTCTTGCAACATGAAGCGCTGACCGATCCCCGAGATCAGCAATCTGATGTCTGCACGATGTTCCATCGGCCACGATCAGCGTATCAGCATTCGCTTTCCTGACTGCCGGAAGCAAATCGAGTTCCGCCATTTGACGGGATACTTCATGTGTCTCTTTGCTATAGCCAAATGCACCCGCCATTCCGCAACAGGAAGATTCTATTTTTTCTACCGTGATATCTGGCAACAGCTTCAATGTTTGTTCAACAGAACCCAGAACATCAAACGCTTTTTGATGGCAATGCCCATGCAACAAAACCTTACTCGCTGTCGCTTTAAACTCAGGCGGGTTAAACTGACCGCTTTCAATCTCACTGGCAATGAACTCTTCAAACAAAAAGGCATGTTCCGCGATTAACTGCGACGCATCACCCGGCAACAATGATAAATGTTCATCACGCAGAGTGAGCAGGCAACTGGGTTCAAGCCCGATAATCGGCACGCCTTTTCTGGCATAAGGCAGTAGTGCATCTGACATTCTCTGCACTTCACGGCGAGCCTGTTTAATCATACCGACAGAAAGCCAGGTGCGCCCACAACACAGACGCTTACGCTGACCACTCTCAGCGGCTTGCGCAATGTTTACTCGATAACCGGCAGCGATCAGTACGCTCACCGCAGAGCGCAGGTTGTCCGGCTCAAACCATGTGTTAAAGGTATCTGCCAGTAAAACCACTTCACGTTCACCCTGTCCCTGTGGTTGTAATTCATTAAACCAGTCAGAACGAAACGCGGGCAACTGGCGACTGGCAGAAAAACCGCTGAGGTTTTCAAGTGATCTGGCAATGAACGGCACCTGATTTCTAAGATTGGCAATGGCTGGAAATTTTGCTGCCCAAAAGGCATAACGCGGTAGTTGTGCGATCAGTTGATCGTGCATAGAAAATCCGTGTGTATCGGCATGAGCCGCCAAGACCTCGATTTTCATTTTCGCCATATCAACGCCAGTGGGACACTCACGCTTACATGCCTTACATGATACGCAAAGCTTCATGGACTCACGCATCTGGACAGAAGCTAGAGCGTTATCACCAAGCTGACCGGAAATAGCAAGACGCAAACTATTCGCACGACCACGTGTTACATCTTTTTCATTTTTAGTGACGCGATACGACGGACACATCGCGCCCCCTTTAAGCTTTCTACAGGCACCATTGTTATTACACATTTCTACCGCTCCCTGAAAACCCTGACTGCGATCCCCCCAGTCACTCCAGTGCAGAACACTTTGGCGAGCTTGTGGCTGATAGTCGTTGTGGTAGCGCAGCAGTGAACGTTCATTCATTCGCGGAGCGTTAACAATTTTACCCGGATTAAACAACGCTTCCGGATCAAATAGATTTTTAACTTCCTTAAACGCTCGCACTAAGTCGGGTCCAAACATTTTTTCATGAAATTCAGAACGCGATATCCCATCACCGTGCTCACCGGAGTGCGAACCTTTATATTGCAACACCAGGTCAAACGCCTCATCGGCAATTGCACGCATGGTCTCGGCATCTTTATCAAGCTTTAGATTGAGCACAGGCCTGACATGCAAGCACCCAACCGAAGCATGTGCATACCAGGTTCCCTCGGTGCCGTATTTTTGAAATATTTCGGTCAGGCTGCGAGTGTATTCGGCCAGATCTTTTAGATCGACTGCGCAGTCTTCTACAAAGGACACAGGCTTGCCCTGTGACTTCATTGACATCATGATATTCAATCCGGCTTTGCGTACCTCTGCAATGGCAGATTGAATGTGCTTATCGACCGCCTCGACCACTCCACCCCATTGATTTTTATCGCCCTGCCACGAATAACCAAGATCAGACATACACTGCTGCAGATGCTGTAAATGGCGGATATTTTCATCCTGATCATCAAATGCGAACTCAACCAGCAATACCGCAGCTGGTTCACCGCGAACAAATTGCTCAACAGCCGGCTTAAAAAGGTCAATATCGCGAGCCAGTTGAATCATAGTGCTATCAATCAGCTCCACAGCACGAGGATTCAGTTTAACCAGATGCTGAGCAGCATCCATGGCCTGGTAAAACGTTGGAAAGTGGCAAACACCCAGCACTTTATTAACCGGCAATGGCCATAACTTTAACTGAATGTTTTTGCTGTAGGCTAACGTGCCTTCAGACCCAACCAGCACATGCGCCATGTTGCAATCGGGAGTGGTCAACGCATCAATATTGTAGCCACCCACCCGCCTTTGAACCTTTGGAAATTTCTCTGCAATAAGATTCTTGTAGCGCGAGCCAATATCAAAAAGACTTCGATAATGTTTTTGCTGCGACGGTGACAATAAACTTATGTTGTCTGGATCAACGGGTCCAAAATGCCACTCACTTTGATCGGCCAGAATGGCATCGAGTGCCAGCACGTTATCACGCATCTTGCCGTAGTATATGGATCGCTGACCGCAGGAGTTGTTGGCAAGCATACCGCCAATGCTTGCACGTGAGGCAGTCGATACATCAACCGGATACCATAAACCATGCGGTGCCAGCTGGCGATTAAGTTCATCCAGAATTATCCCTGGCTCTACAACGCACGTTTTGTTTTCAACATCCAGTTCGAGCAGTTTATTCAGGTATTTGGTGTTATCAATAACCAGCGCATGATTAACGGTTTGTCCGCACTGGGAAGTACCACCACCACGTGGCAATACCGGTATAGAAAGATCACGCGCAGCCGCCAGACAAGCGCGTACGTCATCGTAGTTTTTGGGCACCACCACCGCGTGAGGCAACATCTGATATACAGATGCATCTGTGGCATAACGCCCCCGGCTGTAGGGGTCGCACAATACGTCGCCGGCGACAGAGTCTTTTAATCGATGACTCAATTCGGTCGTGAGCTGATTCTCTTGGTGATTCAATTGGATGTCACTTTAGGCATGGTGAAATTTCCCTGACTCAATTGTGCCATCGATTACATAGCATGATGAAAGATAATCTCACCCGCAAGCCTGCGGGCCCTAGCCATTGCTACTGCGAACACACCCCGACGCTGCGATTAAATAAGTCAGCGCAATAATGCCGATCAGCGTTGCAGCCAACCGGTGTCACACGAATTGCTCATCAATCACTACAACGCCCGGCTTTGAACATTTTACCAGCCAGCTACAGCCCAGCGGGAACGGCCCGTGTGATAAAGTATCCACCATTAATTTCCAGAGTAACTTGCATGAGCAGCACTGGCAGGCATTTCCTTCAGATACCCGGGCCAAGCGCGGTACCAGACCGTATTCAACGCGCCATCGATATGCCGGTCACTGATCACCGCGGGCCTGACTTTGCCAGTCTTGGCAACCGTGTTCTAACTGGCATGCAGGGCATCTTTAAAACCACCTCGCCGGTGATAATTTACCCCGCATCCGGCACCGGTGCCTGGGAAGCAGCACTGGTTAATTCACTCTCTGCCGGTGACCGGGTTTTAATGGTTGAGACCGGCCATTTCGCCAGTCTGTGGTGCAAACTGGCAGCCAGGTATCAGCTTAAACCTGAAGTCATAGAAACAGACTGGCGACGCGGTGCGGACCCTCAAATACTGGAAGAAACACTCCGAGCCGATACCAATAAAACCATAAAAGCAGTGTGTATTGTCCATAACGAAACCTCTACTGGCTGCACCTCTGATATCAAGGCACTAAGAACAGCGATCAATGCAGCACAGCACCCGGCGCTGTTTATGGTTGATACTATTTCGGGTCTTGCTGCTGCCGATTTTTGTTTTGATGACTGGGGTGTTGATGTCGCGATTTCCGGTTCGCAAAAGGGCCTGATGTTGCCACCGGGCTTATCGTTTAACGCCGTTAGCCAAAAAGCACTTGATGCATCAACCCATTCAAATTTACCAAATTCATACTGGAACTGGCAGGAAATGCTAAACGCCAACGAGCGTGGTTATTTTCCCTATACCCCCGCCACCAATTTGCTATACGGACTGGCAGAATCCATCGACATGCTCAACGAGGAAGGGCTGGGTAATGTGTTTGAACGCCATAAACGCCATGC
>CAZNOB010000319.1:0-4911 GCA_964574535.1 uncultured Granulosicoccaceae bacterium
CGCGTGCAATCAGTGGTTCGCAGTAGCGCTTGTTTCTGGATGGGCACTAGCTAGTGCTCATCCAGAAACAGGGGCGTAGCGAGAATCACTGAGGTGCGTGAGATTTACCGACTACATGTGGGCGTTTAGTCATTCTAAATAACTACATGTAGTCGGTGAAAGATCGCGTGCAGTCAGAGATTCGCAGTAGCGCTTGTTTCTGGATGGGCACTAGCCAGTCGATCGGGATACATGTTCGCCAGCTAGCAGGACATTACCCTTTAATATGAACTTTTTTGAACTCTGGCGCTGAATAGACAGTCCGTCTAGTCAGGGCGGGAACACTAATGTTGTTGAATCATTTTAAAAATAGCACGATATGTAAATCACCCGGTCGCCACAGGAATCCCCTTGCCAGGCGCCGTACCGTAAAATCAATTACCGAAGCAGATATTATGCATAAACCTATAATCTCAGCACTGGCAGCGTTGTTACTAAACCTGATCTCAGTACACACAATGGCAGCCGAAGTAGAGCTCGACAGCATTATCGCCATTGTCAACGAGGACATCGTTCTGGCCAGTGACTTTAACCGGGAGCGCGAAACGCTGACCCGCCAAAACCCGCCAAACCTGCCAACTGGTGCAGAACTCGATAGAGCAGTGCTGGAACGGCTCATCGTACAATCCCTGCAAATTCAGGCTGCCGAGCGCCGTGGCATTCGCATAGACGACAACAACTTACAGCGAGCCATTGAAGATATGGCTCGCAACAACAACATGAACGTGACACAAATGCGTGAGGCACTAAGTCGCGACGGTATCAATTTTCTGGAATTTCGCGAAAACATACGAAAGGAACTCCTGATCTCTACCCTGACCCGTCGAGAGATTGAAAGCAACCTGACGGTTACTGACGCCGAAATCGAAGAACAACTGAGTACTGAAAATGATGTCAACACTCTGTATAGCTACCAGCTGGATCACGCATTGGTAAGGCTACCGCAGCAGGCAGATGCGGATCTCACCGCCACCGCACTTTCCCTTGCACAGCAAATTGCCAGCGATGGACGAGACGGCGTTCCTTTTAACAGAGTGATAGAACGCCTGCGCAATGACGGCATTAACAATGTTGAAGGCAGTATTATTGGACCAGAACCATTATCCGCGATGCCTCCACTATTTGCAGAGCAGGTAAAGGGCATGCAGGAAAAGGACGTCACCGAACCCCTTAGAAGTGCTGCGGGTTTTCACATCATAAAGTTAGTTTCGCGCAGCAGTGAAATTGCAGTCGCCAAAAGAGTTCGGGCACGCCACATTCTTGCCAGTACCCGCAACGGGCGCAGCGCTGCGGAGGCCAAAGCGCTGATTACCGAAATCGCTGATAAGCTATCTGAAGGCGCTAACTTCACACAACTGGCTATTGAGTTTTCAGAAGATCCATCAAGTGCAGCCAATGGTGGTGACCTGGGGTGGTTCGGCCGTGGTGAAATGGTGCAAAATTTTGAACAACTGGCCTTCACTACTCCGGCCAACCAGATCACCGAGCCGTTTTTCACCCAGTTTGGCTGGCATATTTTGGAAGTCACGGACAAAGAATTCGATGTTGGCAAACGAGATGAAAGGGAATCAACGGTGCGTGCGCAGCTACGACAGAAAAAGGCCGAGGAAAAATTCGCCTCATGGCTGATTGATCTGCGTGACAATGCTTATGTGGAGCTTCGTGGATTTGCAAAAGCACTGCAGTGAAATATTATCCGCGTATTGCCCTGACCACCGGAGAACCCGCAGGCATAGGGCCTGATCTTTCCATCGCACTCGAAAAAAGGGCAGATGCATCCATCATTCTGATCGGCGATGCGCAGCTATTGCAGCAGCGAGCCTCTGCGCTAGGCATAAGTCGCACACTGCCAGTAATTACCGAAGACCAACTTATTAATAACACAGTAAGTGAAGCACTCTGCATCCTGCCTGTCACCGCTGCTGCACCGAGCACGCCGGGAGCCCTTGACCAGCGTAACTCTGCTTATGTACTCGACACGATTCGCTATGCCGCACTTGGTTGTCGTGATGGACTATTTGATGCAATGGTGACAGCACCGGTTCACAAAGGCATTATTAATGACGCTGGAATCGCATTCTCCGGGCATACCGAATTTATAGCTGACCTTTTTAATTGTTATCCGCTTATGGTACTGGCAGCTAATGAGCTGCGTGTCGCATTGGCCACAACTCACTTGCCACTTGCTGACGTGCCTGCCGCCATCAATCAATCAACTATCGAAACGACACTGCAAATCCTTCATGACGATCTAATCGCCAAGGTTGGTATTAGCTCACCAAGAATTCTGGTGTGCGGGCTTAATCCGCATGCCGGGGAATCAGGACATCTGGGGCGTGAAGAAATAGAAATTATCGCACCGGCAATTCATGCAGCGCAGGCTAAAGGCATTGATGCCCGGGGCCCACTGCCAGCAGATACCTTATTCACCCCAAGGCATTTGCAACATGCCGATGCTGTACTCGCTATGTTCCATGATCAAGGGTTGCCAGTACTTAAATACGCCGGATTCGGAAACGCTGTGAACATCACATTTGGATTACCAATAATCAGAACCTCTGTTGATCACGGCACCGCCAATGATCTGGCTGGCACCGGCAAAGCCGACGGTGGTAGTTTGCAGGCGGCGTTGACCATGGCGATTGAATTTTCCAATGCCGGACAATCAAGGGCAAAAACCTAAATGGTGCGCGCACGGAAACGTTTTGGACAAAACTTTCTGACAGACGAGGCGATCATTGATCAAATCACAGGGCGTTTTTCCGCAGCTGATCAAACCATCGTTGAAATCGGCCCCGGCCGAGGTGCGCTGACTCAACAATTACTGATGACGCAAGCGCAGGTCATCGCACTGGAACTGGACCGAGATTTAATTCCTCTTCTACAAAAGCAATTTGCAAACTTTGAAAACTTGACACTACATCAAACCGACGCACTGAAGTTCGACTTCACCAGTCTTGAAGACAAGGCCCCGCTGAGACTGGTAGGCAACCTCCCTTATAATGTGGCGACACCGTTAATATTCCGGTTGCTGGATCACCTCTCCCTTATTCAGGATATGCATTTTATGTTGCAGTGGGAAGTTGTGGCGCGCTTGTCGGCAAAGGCGGGTGACAAACTATACGGACAGTTATCCGTGGTGGTACAAAATTTATGCGAAAGCAATATTTTACTTGAAGTACCACCAGCATCATTTGACCCTGCCCCCAAGGTCAATTCAGGTGTCATTCATCTACAACCACGCCCGACACCAATTGTCCCGGAAGCCAGGCAGCTTATCTTTAACAATTTGGTGAAAACTGCATTTGCCCAGCGCCGAAAAACACTACGCAATAATTTAAAAGGGTTACTGACCGAAAAGCAGATTATCGATGCAGGAATAGACCCGTCCCTGCGCGCAGAAGTGCTTGAAATTACTCAATTCGCAGAGCTGTCCAGGGCTGTGGAAGAAAACCCGCCATCTTGACAGAACCTCTTCTAATACCATGATTCCTGCAGTCAAAAACTGCACCGATCAAGCCTCTGTCACCCATACGCTGTAACATTCATCCGTTAGCCTTTACAAATTTCGCAATCAACCATATAACTGTTACCTCGATAATTTCTCTGCACATTGCTACGGAAGTACTATGAACGAAACCGATAACAACAACAAACCTCAACCAGACTCCGGTAGTGCAGAGGATAATCATATTAAGGTTGAAGTCGCCACTCGTTATCTTGAGTCAGACTCCAGCCCGGACGAAGAAAGATTTGTGTTTGCCTACACAATTACAATTTTAAATCAGGGAGACACCCCGGCACGACTATTAACGCGCCACTGGGTTATTACGCATGGCAATGGCAGAAAACAGGAAGTACGCGGTGAAGGCGTTGTTGGTGCGCAACCACGTATAAAACCCGGAGAAGGTTATCAATACACCAGCGGCACCATTTTAGAAACTCCAATGGGCACAATGGGTGGCAGTTATCAAATGGTTACGGACGATGGACAGGAATTCGATGCATCCATTCCAGAATTTCTGCTCTCCACACCACGCACCCTTCATTAAAAACTCAACGTTGTCTTATGGCGATCTATGCAATCGGTGATGTGCAAGGGTGCTTTACTCCATTGCAGCGCTTGCTGGACAAAATAAATTTTGATACCGCCGCTGATACATTGTGGTTTGCCGGCGATCTTGTTAACCGCGGACCTCAATCACTTCAAACACTTAGATTCGTGAAATCGCTGAACGATTCAGCGGTTACGGTACTGGGCAACCATGATATTCATCTGCTGGCACTTTACTATGGTCTCAGGACAAGAGAAAAAGACCCGACACTGGAACAAGTGCTGGATGTTTCAGATGCTGCCGAACTGATCACCTGGTTGCAGCAACAGCCCTTACTACATTGCAGAGACAACCATGTTCTCGTGCATGCGGGTCTGCATCCAAAGTGGACGCTCGAAACCGCACAAGCACTGGCCACTGAGTTGCAACAAGCAATCAGCGGGCTGAAAAATGCGTCAATGCTGGCATCCTTGTATGGACCCTGCAGCGGTACCTGGTCAGACGCAGCGCAAAGCCGGCATCGACTACGCTACGCGCTAAATTGTTTTACCAGATTACGCTTTTGCACCCATGACGGTATTCCGGACGACCGATACAGTTGCCCACCAGGAGAACAACCTGACACGCTTATCCCCTGGTTCGATGTAGCAAACCGTCCCACGAAATCTTCTAATATCTATTTCGGGCACTGGGCAGCGCTTGGGGTGCTCCGTAAATCCGGAATTAATGCACTGGACAGTGGGTGTGTGTGGGGTAAGACCCTGACAGCAATTTGCCTTGAAGATCAAAAGCTATTCAGTGTGAGTTGTGAAGCAGT
>CAZNOB010000320.1:0-4859 GCA_964574535.1 uncultured Granulosicoccaceae bacterium
AGACACGCATGATTTTTCAGAGGCAGAAAGTTTTAATGCCACAGCGGCCAATGTCACAGTAGATGACGTGGATGGAATCCAGCTGGGAGCTGTAACGACAGCAGATGAATTGTTGGTAACCGCAGGTGGAGACATCACGGATACAGCAGGAGAGGCAGTAACGGTTGCTGGAGAGACCACGTTAGACGCGGGTACATCGAATGTGGTCCTGGACAATGCAGACAGCCATGATTTTGCAGAAGCAGCAAGCTTTAATGCAAACGGCGCGAATGTCACAGTAGATGATGTTGACGGAATTCAGCTGGGAATTGTGACAACGACAAATGATTTGGCGGTAAACGCAGGTGGAGACATCACTGATACGGCAGGAGAGGCTGTAACGGTAGTTGGCGAGACCACGCTGAATGCAGGTAGCTCAGATATAGTATTGGACAATACAGATACGCATGATTTTGCAGAGGCAGAAAGTTTTAATGCCACAGCAGCGAATGTCACAGTAGATGATGTTGATGGAATCCAGCTGGGAGTTGTGACAGCGACAGATGATTTGGCAGTCTGGACCGGAGATACGATCACAGATACGGCAGGAGAAGCGGTAACGGTAGGCGGAGAGACGACGCTGGACGCGGGAGCCTCGGATATCGAACTGGATAATGTAGCGTTACATGATTTTTCAGAGACAGACAGTTTTAATGCAAGTGGAGGGGATATAGAAGTAGTCGATGTAGATGGAATCCAGTTAGGTGCAGTGACAACGGCAACGAATACTGACGGAACAGTAGTTAGTGGAGATGGAGATTTGACACTGACTGCCGGAGGAGACATAACAGATACACCAGGTGAGGCTGTCATAGTAGTTGGAGAGACGACTCTGGACGCAGGTACCTCGAATATTGTGCTGGACAATGTAGGCGCGCACGATTTTTCAGAGGCAGCGAGTTTCAATGCGAACGGTGCGAATGTCACAGTAGATGATGTGAATGGAATCCGGCTGGGAGTTGTGACAACGACAGGTGATTTGTCGGTTTGGACCGGAGATACGATCACAGATACTGCAGGAGAAGCGGTAACCGTAGGTGGAGAAACAAGTCTGAATGCAGGGACATCAGATATCCAGTTAGACAACGCTGCATTGCATGACTTTGCAGAGGCAGCGGACTTCAATGCCACGGGTGGAGATATCACTGTAGAAGATATTGATGGAATACAGTTGGGTGCTGTAAATCTTAATGTTAATACTGATGGAACCATAACCACGAATGGTGGAGACCTTGTGCTGAGGTCGGGTGGTAGCGTGAGTCAGACTGAAGCTTTGGTTGCTCCGGGCACAGTTGATATTTCAGCCCGGAATGCAGCGGGAACAGATGTCTTTGATGTGGTGCTCACGAATGAAGATAATGACTTAAGTGGTGAAATTACAATACTGAATGCAGAGGATGTATCTATCACGAACAATGCTCCGGGCGGAACTGAGCTTGGCGTGATAGTCACAAGCGATAATTCGACGGGTGCGGCCGATGTTACGATAAATGATGGCAATGATGGAGATTTCCAGCTTATTTCTTCATCAGGGCCGGTCACTCAGGCGACAGGAACAAGTATAACAGTTTCCGGCTCTGCAAATATTGATGCTGCCACCAATGACGTTACTCTAAACGAAGACAATGATTTTCCGGATGTTGGTAGCGGTACCGCTCTTGAAATAGTGGGCGGATCGGTTTCAATCAAAGATATTGACAGTCTGAGATTGGGTGCTGTGGATGTAACCGCTCTGAATGCCGAGACACTCGCAGGTGATCTGGAGGTGTCTGACAATATTGCTGCTGACGGTGGCGATATAAAACTGACTTCGAGCGATGACATTAATGTTGTTAGCGACGTTGAGATAACCAATAGCACAGGTGACGTATCGTTGATGGCCATGAACGGTACTGTGATGATAAATCCGGGTGTCACGATCAGGACTGAAGTAACAGGCTCAATGTCAACTGCGGATAGTGGTGATGTGATTATTAATGCTCAGGATGTTAATGTTGATCAGGCTACTTTTGAATTGATCACCGAAGGTTCTGGTGACACTGGTGATTTATTAATTACTGGTAGCAATGATGTTTTTGTTACTAATACAGTGATCAACGTAAATGCTGAAGGAACTGGCACAGCCGGAAGAGTTGAAGCCGAGGCCGGCAATATACTTGACTTGACTGGTACCAGCATTGTCAGTGTGAATGGTAGTGACGATGATGCGGAGGCTGTCGTACAAACAGCACCGCAGATTATTCTGGATAATCAGGTGTTATCAACATCAAATACCGGCGCCGGTGATTCGGCAGATATCATATTTTCCAGCCCGGAAATCGTCATCATTAATAATGGATTATTGAGTACCCAGACGACAACTTCAGGCGATGCTGGCGATATCACGATCGACAATCAGGGCGGAACGATCACGCTCAACACTGGCGGACGGATAGACTCAAGTAGTAACAATGTTGATGAAAATGGTGTTGCTGTTGCGGATACTGGCGCACCGGGAAGAATCGTTATTAGCAACACGACGCTTGTTGAAATCGACTCTACTCTCAATCCAGACATAGTTGACCACAATACAGATCCAACTGTGATGGACCCAGGCACTGTTGCCGCCAATATTGCTGATCCTGCCTTTAATACCAATGTGCGTTCAGCTATCACCACCTCCTCCGGTGAACGTGCGAATCTGGATGATTTGGATTTAACAGAAATTCTGTCGGGGCGTATTGAAGAGGTTGGTGATATCACAATCACTGGTAGTCCGGATGCAGTCAGTAGAGTTGTTGTTACCGGTACTAATGACGAAATGGATCAGCATGCGGCTCTGGATGCATCGTCAAGCGGAGAAATAGACGCAGGCGATATCACGATTAATGTGTCGGAAGTTAACATCGATAACTTTTTATTCAGTAGTGAATCGGCGGGTCAGGAAAGTGATGCAGGAGACGGCGGAAGTATCAACTTAACGCTGGATGTACTGGATCTGAATGGTGGGGAGATTTCAACAAGCAGTAGTGGCCTGGGTGAGGCAGGTGATATAAACATCACTGTAATGGGAGATGCTCTGCTGGATGCGCAAAGCGAAATTTCATCCAGCTCTGCTGACGAGGGCAATGCCGGATTGGTCGTTGTCGAGGCAGAAAATCTCACCCTTTTGGATGGAAGTAGAATACTCAGCGAAACTACATCGACTGATGATACCGTCAGGGCCGATGCAGGTGTTGTTGAACTTACTGTAGCAGAAAAAATTACTGTGTCTGGCGGCAGTGAAATTTCAACGAGCACAAGTACCAGCAACACGCCGGATGCAGGTCTCGGGGAGATCGTAATAACGGCGGCTGAGTTAGAGGTGCTTGAAAGCGATATTGCCAGTAGTACCTCGCATTCAGGTGATGCAGGGAGCATAACGATCAATGTTAATGAAGTCACGCTTGCAGAGAGTACGGTCTCGACGTCAACGACTGATACTGGAGATGCCGGAAATATAGAGATTAATTCGGGCGAAATATCGGTTATTGAGAGTAGCGTCAATAGTAGTGCATCGGAAGGTAGTACCGGAAATGCTGGTCTGGTAACTATTGATAATGCGGTGCTTAATGCTAGTGGTGAATTTGTTGAACGCGGTACGCTGACTGTTTCAGAGGGAGGAGTAGTTACCTCGAGCTCAGAAGGCAGTGGGTCACCAGGCACCGTTACAGTCACACGAAGTGAATCTATTTTGTTAGGTGGCGCTGATGGTAGCGAGTCCGAAATTTCCACGGCTTCCGGCGCCAATTCAGGGGGTTCAATCAGTGGAAATGTCGCGATTACTGATAGCACGGCCCTGACTCTGGGTGAGGGTTCGGTCATTAACCTGACGACCAACGGAGCGTTGCCTGCAGGTGATATATCAATTGAACTGGAAGAGCTCATACTGGCGGGAGGGCAGATATCCTCCAGTTCAACTGGCTCTGGTGATGCCGGACAAATAGATATAGATGTATCGAGGCTCGAGCTGACTGACGGAACGCTGATAGCCAGTGAAACAATTACAGCGGACGGTGCAACACCAACTGATGCAAATGCAGGGGATGTCACTATAACTGCCGACGAAGCAGTAATTAGTAGTGGAACCAGAATTACCACCAGCTCATCCACTAATGGTGATATACCAGCCAGTGTTGTCATTAATGTGACTGATACGCTTGAGATCAATGATGCTGAGGTGACCAGTAGTACCACAGGTCAGGGCGTTGCCGGTGATGTAACGATCGACGTTGGTGGTCTTGATGTTGTTAAAGGCATTATAACCAGCACGTCCTCCGGTGGTGATAGCCCCAGCGGTAGCACACCGGCCGGAAACGCTGGAAGTATCACTATTGACTCAGCTACTGATGCTGTATTCGATGAAGCAACCCTGATTTCATCCAGTTCGAGTGGTGACGGAGATGCGGGCGAGGTCTTAGTCAACGGGAATACAGTAGCGCTATTAGCGGGCAGCACAATAGAGAGCAGAACGACCGGAGAGGAAGGCTTTGCGGTACTTGGTGATGCGAGTGCGGGTTCGGTAGACATTCAGGCAGTTGAATCACTTACTGTCGGTGCTGGAAGTACCATCTCTACAAGTACGACAACCAGTGGCAGTACGCCCGGGACGATAAATATCTCGGTACCCACGGGTGACGTAGATATTCTGGAAGGAAGTATTGTCAGTGACACCACGGGCCAGGGAACAGCCGGTGATGTAACGATCGACGCAGGTAACCTGAATGCAGTTCAAGGCATTATAACCAGTACTTCGTCTGGCGGAGATAGCCCCAGTGGTAGTACGCCGGCCGGAAACGCCG
>CAZNOB010000321.1:0-4786 GCA_964574535.1 uncultured Granulosicoccaceae bacterium
TTTTCAAAAATGAAGGCCCCCGGCAGGGATGTTCTGCGAGCCACGCAGCACATGCACCACCGAGCCCTCAGGCTCAGATCCTACTTCGCCATCTGCGCATTGCACCGCATTACTGAACCAGATTCCGGTTCATCGCATAAAGTCGCCACCGGAAACAACTGCTGAATTCTCTGATGAAAATATTTTACGCCGTGCTCAACATCCGATAACGTAGGTTCAGGGAACACACTGGATCGCATGCCTTCCTGCATATCCTGCACAAAACTTTCGTCTTCCTGTTCTGTGGCACCATTAATTTTGTGATTCAAAAAACGGCAGGCTGCCACCTCGGCTCGACCATCGGGTAGTCCGAACGTACGGCCTATATAACGGGTTTTATCTACAGCCACAGGGATTGTCATATAGTACTCAACCATTTCCGGGTACAGGCCAATCACAGCGTTAGGGAATATCCCGATATACCACCAGCTTTTTTGCCGATGTAATGGCAAGTGTTCAAAATTTGGCAGTAGTTTTTGGTAGTGACGGACGCTCCAGAGTTGTGCGGGTTTATCATTGATAATGGCATCAGACACCGGGACGCCATTTTGAATGTGATCTTTGTAGGTCTTGCCATACAATTGCTGCAGCGAAGGATGGCCGATCGGTACATGGTATCCTTCGTTGTCGATATCGTGAATCACCTTCCAGTTGTACGGTTTGAGTACATCATACTGATCCATCAGCGGTTGCATCTCTGCGATGCGGTAGGGCTGAATTTCCGCTTCTAAATGTTGAAACTGATCGGCCAGCGGCGTTGTGTCGGCACTGAAGTTTACAAACACCAGCCCTTGCCAGACTTCCACCTGAAGCGGCTTTAATCCGTAGTCCTGTTTATTCAAATTCTTAAACGTATCGGGCAGGGGATAGCTGAGCAGGGATCCGTCGAATGCGTATGACCAGCCGTGGAAAGGACAAGAAATCCGGTGTTTGCATTGCCCGGTTTCGTTCAGTAATGTAGCGCCCCGGTGTCGGCAAACGTTGTGGAAGCCTCGAATTTCCCCGCCATCGTCCACGATCACAATGGCGCGTTCACCCACTGCGTTAAAGGTGATGAAGTCGCCCGCTTGCTGCAAATCGGATACGTGCCCTGCAAGCATCCAGTGTTTTTTAAAAAGTGATGACTCAAGCTCGAAGAATTCTTCGGAAAGATACGTCCACGGCGCAAGCGTATCGCGTACTTTAGGCTGCACGGTATGTCTCGTGTGATTGTGTCGAGTGATCACTGTACACTACCTTGAAGGCATTGGGGTCTATCGCTCGGTAAATTGCCTGATTTCGTCCATCCAATGTTTTAGTCATCAGAATTACAGCAGAGAACTCCATGACATCAAGCTGTGAAGTATTAATTGTTGGTGCCGGTGCAGCGGGTATTGGTGCTGCCTATGCTGCCACTCAGGCCGGTCTGGACGTCAAAGTGGTCGAGGCCTCGCACCGTGTTGGCGGACGTGGTCTCACTGAAGAACTGGCGCCCGGTATCCCGTGGGATCTGGGTTGTCACTGGTTGCACAGTGGCGGTATAAACCCGTTAGCAAAAGTCGCAGACCAGTTGGGTATGCATTACGACAAACATGAAGCTTCCCGTGCATTCTACCTGAACGGTGCAAAGCTGCCGTCGCAGGATCAGAGCAACTACCAGCGTTATACACAACAACAATGGAAAAATATTGAAGCCAGCGCCTCGCAGGGGAAAGACGTTGCGTTGTCTGAATTAATTGATCATGACAGTCGCTGGGCAGCGTATTTTTGTTACTGGCAATCCCTGATGACTTCAGAAGACGTAGATGGTTTTTCTGCGATGGATTTGCTGAACTATGAAGACACCGATGAAAACTGGCCACTGCGTGATGGCTACGGCACCTTACTGACCCGACATTCAGCAGGGCTGCCTGTTGAGTTAAACACCTGTGTTGAAGCCATTGACTGGAGTGGCGGTGAGGTTATCGTTAAGACTAACCGTGGCACCATCAGATGCAAACAGATAGTGATAACGGTGTCCACCGGAGTGCTCGGCGGAAAAGATATTAAATTCACCCCCGAGTTACCACACGAAACTCGGGAGGCTATCGCTTCATTGCCATTGGGCTGTTACAACAATTTTGCCATGTTGTACGATGAACCATGGCCGTTCGATTCCGACACCCCTGAAAGAATCGATTACAGTAACGGAGACGATATCAACTTTGCGTTTAAACTTCGATGTTCTGACTGGCCGTACATCTACTGTGCGGTTGCGGGCAGACAGGCGCGCTGGCTTGAACGCCAGCCAGCAGCCGAATCAGAACAATTAATGATGAGCGCACTGGTTGATATTTTCGGTTCTGATTTCCCGCGCAAAATAATTAAGTTTCGCTGCAGCGCCTGGGGCGATGACCCCTTTGTCAAAGGTGCTTTTTCAGCCAGTGTACCGGGTGCCAGTCATCAGCGGGCAGTGCTTGCCAGGCCCATAGCAGATCGTCTTTACATTGCCGGTGAAGCTGCATCTGAGGGGGCGTTTTGTACCGCCCATGGTGCGTGGCAGTCCGGTGCCGATGCTATCGCGAAAATTCTCCACACTGACCGGGGTCTGCAACCAAGTGCGTGATCCGCGTTACGATATCCTGTTTGAGCCCGTGACTATTGGCCCGGTGACCGCAAAAAACCGGTTTTATCAGGTGCCACATTGCACGGGGACTGGCTGGCTGCGACCTCGCATGCTTGCCGAATTGCGCGGCACAAAGGCAGAAGGAGGCTGGGGGGTTGTCTGTACCGAGTGGTGTTCTGTTCATCCTACATCAGATGATCTGCCATACCCGAATGCATCCCTGTGGGATGCGGGTGATGTTCGTGCCCATGCGTTAATGACTGATCTGGTACACGCACACGAAGCGTTGGCAGGCGTTGAGTTATGGCTGGGTGGTTCGCGTCCGCAAAATCTGTTTACCCGCGAAACCGGGCTCGATGCAGGCAGTTATCCAAACTCGTCCGGCTATCCCGGTCAGACCAGAGCGATGAATAAAAAAGATATTCGTCAGGTTCGGCAGTGGCATAAGTCAGCGGCACTTCGGGCACAGGAAGCGGGGTTTGATATCGTGTATGTGTACGCTACCCACGGCTATATGTTGTCGAACTTTTTATCCCCGGTCACTAATCAACGCGCAGATGAATATGGTGGCAGCTTAAAAAACCGAACGCGGCTGCTGCGAGAACTAATCGAAGAGACCAAAGACACTGTCGGGGATCGTTGTGCGGTGGCAGTAAGGTTTTCAGCAGATCAGGAAACTCAGGCAGACAGCACCGATGCCACCGAAGAGCAACGTGAAATACTCGGCATGCTTGGTGAGTTACCCGACCTGTGGGATATTAATATCAGTGACTACTCCCATGAGATGGGCACTTCGCGTTTTATCAAGGAAGCCGCGCTGGAAGATACCATGGCTTACGTTAAAACTGTCACCAGCAAACCGGTAGTGACTGTAGGGCGTTTTACTTCACCCGATACCATGGTGTCACAGGTTCGACGGGGTATCACCGATTTTATCGGCGCGGCCCGGCCATCAATCGCCGATCCGTTTTTACCGTCCAAAATAGAGCAGGGCAATATTGACGATATTCGCGAATGTATTGGCTGCAATGTTTGTTATACCGGCGACGGTCTCGGGGTACCGCTGCACTGCACCCAGAACCCGACATTCAGTGAAGGATGGCGGCGTGGCTGGCATCCGGAAAAAATAGCAAAATCCAGATCTGACGCTTCTGTGCTAGTGATTGGTGGGGGCCCGGCCGGTCTTGAAGCATCACGTGCTCTGGGGCAGCGTGGCTATCAGGTGTTGCTGGCAGATAAAGCAAAAACGCTGGGCGGCAGAGTCAGTAACGAATCAAAACTCACCGGTCTGTCTGAGTGGATTCGAGTACGCGACTATCGGGTCAGACAGATACAACAGATGCCCAATGTGCAGGTGTTTGTCGACAGTGAAATGACCGCCCTGGATGCAATAGAGACAGAAGCTGAATATATTGTCGTGGCCACAGGAGCGCGCTGGCTGGCCAACGGGTTCGGAAGATATAACACGGCTCCCCCCGAATCGTTTGGCCCACCCGAATCTATTTTTACGCCAGATGATATTTTTAATCACCGTCTACCGTCAGATGAAGTTGTCATTTATGACGATGATCATTATTACCTTGGTGGTGTACTTGCCGAGACCCTGGTGGGGTCTGGCGTCAAAGTGACTGTAATCACCCCTGAGACCAAAGTCTCCAGCTGGACGTCCTACACTGCAGATCAACATCGTATACAAACAAGGTTATTACAGCTTGGTGTTAAAGTTATAACCGCTCACGGAGTGACCGGTTTTGACGGAAGTGTGGTGACTGCACAATGTATCTATACCGCACAGCAACAGAGCATTGCATGCAGGCAGCTATTAACCGTCACTGCCAGAACACCGAACGATGATTTGTATCAAGAGCTGCAGTTGTTGCAGTCACAGGGGGAAACCAGTGCAGCCATCAGTCGCATTGGTGATTGTGATGCCCCCTCAATAATTGCTACAGCTGTTTTTTCCGGTCACCGTTATGCACAAGAGCTGGAAGAGACCATTGATACTGATAATCCTATGCGCTATGACAGGGTCTTTTTTGATGATCCTTGAAGTTTGCCCAGGTGAGCGGTGTGCTGTGGTGTAGTTAATCGGCCCCCCCTGCTGGGGGCTTTATTTTTGAAAAGACCAAAAGCGGCATGCCCTTCAGGCGGAGTCACTTTTCA
>CAZNOB010000322.1:0-4774 GCA_964574535.1 uncultured Granulosicoccaceae bacterium
GATCCACCAGCAAGTCTACAACACTGCGTTGGTCTTCTTCGCCAAGTGACTCACCTGCCTCCTGCAGTGAAATAGCTGCTTCATAGTCTTTCATGAAGTTAACTTCATCGACCACCGTTACCATGGTCAGTCGGGAAATTGGACGCCCCATGCTAACTGAAATTAGGCTCATGAATAATCCGGGCCAGGTTGTTCAAATAATATACCTATGACAAAGTCACTAAACCCAGAGGGCTGCTGACTGAGAACGATAAACTCTCTTCACCCTTGCTCACTGTGGCAAGTTGATCGATTTGCAAGGCCTTGAGAATGGCAACCAGCTTGTCCGGGTCGGGGTGAGTTAGCTGCACCTTTTCCAAACGAACACCCAGGTCTTGTTGCGCGGTGCTTGGATGAGGACCGGGCGACCATTCTATGAATGCCGGTAGCAACCCGTTCATGGGTAGCGATCCATCTTCAGGTACGGTAAGGCGCCATGATCTATCACCGCGAGTAAACAACACCACCTCCCCCAGATCGACCGGGCTTGCAGCAATTACAGCGTCCAGGTCATCAGTTCCAACAACCCAGCACAGGGCTCTTTGCCGTTCTCTCAATCGCTCCTGAGTGGTCGGGTTATCCAGACTGAACCAGCGCACTCTGCCAGGGTCTGCCGGTGCTTCAGGGTCAATGGCTATCAATTCGAAAAAACTTTCATTACCCGCTTGCATCACACAGTTGTGTGTACTCATAGCATCGTGTTTTCCGCCACGCGGCACACTGACACCAAGTCTGGCTTCCATGTCTGCAATGCCTTGTTCCAGGCTGTCAGCACCAATGGCGAAATGATCTATCTTGTTTTGCATAAACAATTTACTCCTGTGCAGAATTAAGAACGGGAAGTGCCGCTGCTAAGTCAGCTTTTAGACTCCCGGTGTCTTCCAGTCCAATATTAAATCTAACGAGCTGGCCTTCTTCTATCCATGAGCCTGCGCTGCGTACGGGTTTTACTGGTAACACAAGGCTTTCGAATCCACCCCAACTGACACCAATACCAAAGTGATGTAGCTGATCAACAAAACGTCGTATTTGTACATCGGAGCAAGGGTGGAATACAACCCCAAACAAGCCAGCTGCACCGGTAAAATCACGTTGCCAATGTTCATGTCCGGGGCATGATGTGAACGCTGGATGCAATACACGTTTCACTTGAGTTTGTTCGGATAACCAGGCCGCGATTTCGCGCCCGGCGCGATCAAAATGCGCCATCCTGATTTGTAGTGTTCGAATTCCACGCAGCGCTAAAAATACTTCCTGCCCACCGGTTTTATCGCCGATCAACATAACGGTTTTTCTGATCGATTGTGCGTATGTTTCATTGCATGCAATCATGCCCATCATACAATCGGAGTGTCCGCTCAGGTACTTGGACAGCGAAGCAACAACCACATCAACGCCGAGCGTTAATGGCTGGCAAAAGATGGGGGTTGCCCAGGTACCATCCAACACAGATGGCACACCGGCGGACCGTGCAGCCTTGGCAATAGCCGGTATATCAGGCATTTCAAAGGTACCTGAGCCCGGTGCTTCAAACATCACCGCACACGTGTTCGGCCGAATCATTTTAGCAATTGCATCACCAATGGCCGGATTAAAGTAACTGACCTCTACTCCCATACGAGTCAGTACATCATCGCAAAAGGCACGCGTGTTCCCATACACATGATCGGCGACAAGAAGATGCGCGCCAGGTTTTGCGAATGTGAGTAAAGTCAGCGTTATGGATGCAACACCAGAAGAGGTGAGTGTGACGCCTGCTGCCTTTTCAAGTTTTGCCAGTACTTCTTCAAGTTGGAATGTCGCGGTATTGCCGTATCGACTGTAGTAAAGTGTTCCGCTCTCGTGGCGGTTATCTCGAGCATTCTCAAACGAAGCTAATTCATCGAATACCATGGTGGAGCCAAGTTCAATCGGGAAATTGACCTGTCGACCTTCTTCGCGAGCAGGCCGACCCATCTGAACCAGGCCATCGGCAATTGGTGCATCGGAATAAGACATGTGCATCTCACGGTATGCAAAGAGCGCAGGATGACAGTGGCCTGCTACTGTGTCAATATTTGAAATACATGTTTTGTATATCAGTACAAAAATAAGCCACATGACCAGCGCCTGGATAAGCCCGGGAGTTGAAGCGTGTTATGACATGTATGGAAACGCCAGCTTGTTTGCCGAGTTCTGCGGATGATCGAGTGCGGGTCGATTTCAATCAAACTGACACAAAGCCCGACAGTGCATTCTGTTATGGTTCAGCACGAATATTTCAATGATCTACCGATATCGCTCTAAGCACATGCCCCTGGTGTTTGACAGCGCCGCGTAGTCAGATTAGTTAATAGATAAGGAATAAACAAACAATGACAGACAAGCCGACAAAAGCGCCAAAGGTTGACTCCACGCTTTCCAAGGGTTTGTCTATTCTCGAAAACCTGGCTGCTGCCAAAGCAGGCAAAGGGGTTACCGAGCTGTCCAAAGAGCTTGGTTTAACCAAGTCGAACACTTTTCGACTGTTGCAAACGTTAGCTTCATTGGGTTATGTGCAACATCTACCCGATAAATCTTATGCCACAACGCTTAAAACCTGGCGGGTTGGTCGAGCGTCTGTGGAAAACCTTAACCTTCGTGAACTGGCCGCATCAGAGCTAAGCCATTTGTCGCGTGAAACCGGTGAGGCGATCTACCTTGCGGTCAGGGAAAACCTCTCTGTTGTGTACATCGATAAAATAGACAGCCAAAAACCTATTCGCTCATGGAACGCCATAGGAGGTGTAGCACCCTTGCATTGTGTCGGAACAGGGAAGGCAATACTGGCAGCAGACTATAGCAAGTTGCGCGACCAGCTAGGCAAAACGCTGACACGCTATACCGACAAAACCATCACCTCATTGAAAATGCTTGATGCTGACATCAAAGCGACTCTATCGCGCGGGTATGCGTATGACACTGGCGAGTTTCGCGAACGCATTTTGAGTCTGGGAGCGGCAATCACCCTACCCGGAGGTGAACCGGTTGGTGCACTGGGCATATCCCTGCCGGATATCAACATGCCTGAGGGTGGCGAGGCACAATACGGTTCACTGGTGGCAAAGGCTGCTCAGTCGATTTCAGCCAGGCTGGGGGCATAGCTAATTTTCCAAACTGACCTCCATCGCTGCGGACTGAGTGTTCTAACTACGATTTCCTTTCCGGAAATTCAACTGCGCCACCCTGTTTTTCCCAGGTAGAAAAGCCTTCTTTTAAATGTGCTGCCTCGAAGCCCATGTCTTGCAATGTGGCCACTGTGATTGCTGAACGCCAGCCTGACGCACAATGGAACACGTATTTTTTATCCTGTTGGGCGAAAACATCTTTGAAGTATGGGCTGTCCGGGTCTACCCAAAATTCGATCATCCCACGTGGCGCATGAAAGCTGCCGGGGATGTAGCCACTGCGCTGACGTTCGCGCACATCACGAATGTCTACAATGACAACATTTGGATCATCAACCATCGCGATCATGTCTGCGGTTTCGATTTCTTCGATTCGCGCACGAGCGGATTCAACCATCTTTGCTGAGGAAATTTTGAGCGGTTGCATAGTTTTCCTGTATTGTTATTCAGAACATGAGTTTCACATATTGACACGACCGGGCAGTCGGTGCAACATGCAGCCATGACCATACAAAACAGCATAAATATAGATAGATCCGTCCACTGGAATGACACCGAATGAACTCCCAGGAAGCTATTTCGCTGTGGGACGCGTCCGCTGAGGAGTCCGATTACCGGTCACAATTACAGACGGAGGGTGTGCTGGATGTTGCTATCGTCGGCGGCGGTTTCACGGGACTTTCAACGGCCTTGCACTGCGCCGAGAAAGGCTTGTCGGCGCATGTACTCGATGCGCAACAGATCGGTTTTGGCGGCTCTGGTCGCAATTGCGGATTGGTGAATGCCGCACTTTGGCTTCAGCCGCAAAAAGTTCGTGAAGCTCTCGGGTCCACTTATGGTCCACGTTTTATTAAAAAATTCGGTAGTGGTCCGGAGTATGTTTTTTCGCTGATCGAAAAACATCAAATGCGTTGTGAGGCTACCCGTGCAGGAACCATTCATGCAGCTCATGGACCGAGTGGATTTGCTGATCTTAAAGAGCGTCACAAAGAATGGCAGCGATTGGGCGAACCGGTCGATCTGCTTAGCCGCGAAGCGGTGTCAGAGATGGTTGGTACAGATCATTTCCACGGTGGCTTGCTCGATCATCGCTGCGGCACAATCAACCCCATGGGCTACTGCCGTGGACTGGCACGCGCAGCCCTGGGCGCCGGTGCAAAAATAAGTACCAACACTAAAGCTACCGGCTTAAAGCGTGACGGTAAGTTATGGCGAATAGAAACTGAGCAAGGCGAGCTGAGCGCTAAGTCGGTCGTGTTGGCAACCAATGCATACACCGACGAGTTATGGCCAAATTTAAGTAAAAGCTTTACGATAATCCATTACTTTCAACTTGCCACACAACCGCTTGGCCCTGAAGCAGACTACATTTTGCCTGGTAAGCAAGGTCTATGGGATACCGGGCAAATCATGTTCAACTTCCGCCGTGATGCTTTTAACAGGCTAGTGGTTGGCTCAATGGGAAAGGTTGTTGGTAACAAGGAAAAAGGTTTATCCAACCGCTGGGCAAGAAAACAAATAGCGCGTTTGTTTCCATCACTGGGTCCGGTCGAATTTGAACAGGCCTGGCATGGACAGATAGCTATGAC
>CAZNOB010000323.1:0-4771 GCA_964574535.1 uncultured Granulosicoccaceae bacterium
TTGCATCTATCCCTTCATGAAATTGTTTGTACGGCAGCGCGTGCCATCATGCTAATGACAGAAAATAGTTTGTCGAGCAACCATCGCAAAAAAGCGGTGGTGACTTTTACGCCGGTGGTCAACGTCAATCCCAGAAATCTCATGATTTGCCGCACCAGCGATTCTACGGTGTCGGCCAAATATAATCCAAGCTGTACACCGCGCATTATCGCTATGGCCAATTGATCCATCACCGTTGCTGTTACGAATAGTCCTGTTCCGATTATGCCTCCTGCGCCAGTGAGCATCAGGCTCAGTACTTTAGTGATCAGTCGCATAATAGCCACCTGCATAAATCCACCGGGGATCTGGCCAGCTTCGGCTAGTAGATCGTCTACGGTATCGAGTGAAAATCTTCGATGCGGAATTGTTTTCATCCCTGACCAGTTTGCTCGGCAGCTTGTTTTATAAAGCTCGATACTGTGAGCTGCAATTGATACGATGGTGCCGCTCCCTTTCATTAGATAGCCATTGTCTCCGGCAGGCATGTGAGAGTAAGGGAATACCGGAACCATCGGTACGAGGTCAGTATCGTGATAAACCCTGAAGATATTCTGGGCACCGAGCTCGCTGGTCAGATATTGCGCGTGACCGATGGTGCCGGCGCGTGGCGCACCGAATGTATATAAATGCACATTGGCAACATCTTTTAATGCGTCCGCCAACAGTGTTGCAGCTGCACCTCCAAGGCTGTGTCCGAGGATGTGCAAATTGCTGATGTTTTTACCTGTGATTGCTGAGCGAACTTGCGGTAACAGTGTGTTTGCCAGGGAATTGAATCCAGCATGTACCGGGTAACCGCTGCTACTTCGAGCACCTGCCATTCGAGCATTTGTTAACCAGTCATCCAGTGAGCTAAAGTTTGTACCGCGAATTGCGACCACGCAATTTCCCTGATCGGATCCCTTGCCCATTGCAGTAAAGCCAAAATTTGCTGTCAGGTTTCGACCTGTCACGCCATCAAGATCAGAGCCTGCCATCACGTCATAGCGCTGTCTAAGGTTTCCGCCGAGAATGGCTGCGGTGGCTTTTTGCGGGGTGGTGACTGTGTTGTTTATTGGCGCGTAGGCAGCTGCTGCAAAGCCTGCTGCGTCCTTTGCATCTAGCTTACTCATGAATCGTCCCTCACTTATATCCCTATAATTTGATATTAGATTAACTTGCAAACACCGTATGTTTGCCCGGTAAAATCAGGTTCTTCTGATATGTCGCAAACCATGCTGACTGGCTGGCCGTCATTCTCTGAATTTTCTGCAGGGTCCAACTTTGTATATACCCAGCCTTCGTACGATTTTCCGTCAGCGGTAATAGTCATGCTTTGTCCGGCAGCGAATTGTTGAGGCAGAAAACTGGAAAAGCCTTTTTTACGGGTTATTGACGGGAAGCTGAATGAGCCATCGGCTTCAGTGGTGGTCGTCTGGGTTATAGCGTCTGTGGAGCCCAGCTTTGCTGTTTGCGAAACGGTAGCGCCGGCTACGGGCTGATCGCCATTCATCAGGCGTCCGTTAACTGCAGAGAAGAGTATGTACTCGCCAAGGAATCCTGCCATTGCGTTTGTGTCCTGGGTCGCGAAAAGTAAACTTACCAACACTGCTATCGGAGTGATTCGAAAGCGACAGGCGCTCGCATGTCCGGGGTATTGATAATCCATGTTTATTTGTCCTTAGGGAGCGAGCTGCAAGTGGTGTGGCAACGCCCGCGCCAGTTTTTTTTACGCCAACGAATGCTAGTTTTATTTTTCAAAATATAAAACTAACAAAGTCGCATGGGAAGTGTGCCATAAATCCAGTGAAAATGTGTCGATGAAAGTTTTGGATTGTGAAGAAGCTGCACATAGGCACACTGAAATGGTGCGTAGACAAACTATGGTTGGCAGGGCCTGTTGGATACCAATAATTCCGGGTGATCGGTTAGTTGCTACTACGTGTATCCGTCGGGCAGTTTCTATTCGTTTTGTTTCAAAAGCAGTACTTTCGATGCGTGCTTTTGGGCCCAGGGGATGCTCTACAGAGGCGTTCAGCGAAATGGCGCGTGATTAAAAAAGTGCTTCCTCTGTTAGCAACATAGCACTGAGTGCAGGTAGGGATTAGAATCGTTATAAACGACTAATTCTCAGTGGTTTCGACCTGGCAAATTTATCTTCAGCTGGTTAATGTTGCTCTGATGCATTGGGATAGAACAATTGTTCGCCGTCAAGAAGATATCTGGCGATTAACGCTTGACCCGGTTCACCTAATAGCCAGTCGATAAATATTTGTCCGTCTTTCGAATTGACATTGGGGCACCTGGACTTGTTAACCAGGATGACACCGTATTGATTGAAAAGTGTTTTGTCACCTTCAAATAAGATGGTGTGGTTCTGTCTGTTTTTAAAGCTGATCCAGGTCGCGCGATCTGTGATTGTGTAGGCGTTCATTCCCACTGTTATATTCAATGTTGCACCCATGCCGGAGCCTGTTTCACGGTACCATTTCCCATTGTGAGGATCCAGGTCAATGCCTGTGTCCTGCCACAGGGAGAGCTCTTTTTTATGGGTGCCGGAATTGTCCCCCCGAGAAGCAAAGATAGCCTGGCTGCTGGCGATAGCCTGAAAAGCGCCTTTGGCGTCTTTACTTGTTTTTATGTTGGCCGGATCTGTGTCGGGACCCACCACAACGAAGTCGTTATACATCACATCAAATCGTTTAACGCCAAATCCATCTGATACAAATTTTTCCTCTGCGCTTTTTGCGTGAACCAATAAAACATCCGCATCGCAATTACTGGCGTTTCTAATGGCCTGGCCGGTACCGACAGCCACTACTTTCACTTGTATGTTGTGTGAGTTTTCGAAGACGGGTAGCAGGAAATCGTATAAGCCGGAGTTAGCGGTGGATGTGGTTGATTGAACCAGTATCGAGTTTTTTGCTAATGCCGGGTAAGAAAAACACATGAGTGTGAAAGCGCACGCTAACATTTTCATAAGGAAGGTGTCTGATGTAGGTGTTGCAGGTAGCCACTCAGATAGTGGTGGCCGGCTGATGATTGTGGTTGTTTGAAAAACAATTTTGCTGCTGTGTGCTCAGCGACTGTTCCGCCGTCGAGTAAAAGAATATCGTTGGCCAGGCGTTTTGCCTGCGCAATGTCATGGGTTACCAGAATTATTTTTACTCCCGACTGGCTGGCTGTGCTGATCAGAGTTTCGATTTTTTCGGTGGCTGCGGGATCAAGGCTGGCAGTGGGCTCATCAAGCAGCAACACTTCGGGATCTGTTGCCAGCGCTCTGGCGATCGCTAACCGTTGTTGTTCTCCCCCTGATAGCGATCGAGCCGCTTGTGTTTCTTTGTCAGCCAGCTGTGCTGCAATCAATAACTCGGTACGCCTTTGGGGATTTGATCGACCCCGTAATTGCAGGACGTAATCCAGATTTGCCTTAACGCTGCGCCGCAGTAATACAGGTTTTTGAAAGACCATGGACTGCTGTGTTCGCGTAGCGCTTTCCACGGCGTTGTGGCCGTTCCATTTAATAGATCCGGACTGTGGTTCAAGAATGCCATGCAGAAGGCGGGCTAACAGGCTTTTACCAGCGCCGTTATGGCCCATTACTACGGTGATATTATTTTCACTCAATTCGAAAGACACATTGCTAATCAGTTGTTTGCCATTGATATGGAAATTGACTGATCGAACAGACAGCGGTAGCAGGTTTGTCGTGTGCAGGGACTTGTTGGCAAGGTTACGTTGCGCCATTAAATCGTACGCAGCCTGAAACTGTAAACCAGTGCGTTAACGGTCAGGGCAATGGTCAGTAATATCATGCCCAGCGCCAATGCAAGCGCCAGCTCACCCTTTGATGTTTCCAGGGCAATGGCTGTTGTCATCACACGGGTGACATGATTTATATTGCCACCCACCAGTATGACAGCGCCCACTTCAGAGATGGCTCTGGCAAAACCCGCTAATGCTGCCGTAAGCAGTGCGCCGCGCGTGTCCCATAACAGTGTTCTGACGGCGGTAAAGCGTGGCACACACCAGGAACGAAATTGTTCCCGATACTCACGCCAGCTTTCTTCGACGATCTGGCGGGTAAGGGCGGTGACAATCGGCAGTACTAATAGAAACTGTACGATGATCATGGCGCGTGGCGTATATAGTAGCTGCATCCAGCCAAACGGACCGCTGCCGGACAAGAGCATATAGACCAGTAGACCCAGTACTACCGGGGGCATTCCCATGAGTGTGTTAATGATTACTGTCAGTACCCACTTTCCGGGAAATTCACGGGTTGCGAGCAGTGCACCGAAAGGCATTCCAAAAAGGCAGGCGAGAAAGGTGGCGCTGAAGCTGACGTTCAGCGACAGAACTACAATCTCAAGCAGTGTTGAATCTGCCTGAAACAACAAGCGAAATGCCTGGCTGAAGGATTCTTGAAAAGCTTGCATATTTTCCGCATACTGAGTAAATATCACTCTTGTGGGGAAATTTTGCCTAATTATGCAGGATTCTACAAGCTTTCAATGGGCTGGGAGTATATGTTCCAGCGATGGATGCGCTGTCGAGTAGTAGATAGGACATCCCTGCCGGGGGGCCTCCATTTTTGAAGAAGACCAAAAATGGAAGCAAAAAGTCTTTTGCGGCTACTCAGCCCTTCGGGTGCGTGAGGCATTAACTAGTGCCCATCCAGAAACAAGCGCTACAGCGAACCACTGACTGCACGCGATCTTTCACCGACTACATGTAGTTATTTAGAATG
>CAZNOB010000324.1:0-3129 GCA_964574535.1 uncultured Granulosicoccaceae bacterium
CGCGAAACTTACTCTAATCAACTCTGGTCGAATAACAACTGGCTAAATCATACTGTATTTTTCGGTAATTTTACCGAGATTTCAGCGTTAGTTTGCGGGTAATGTAATCGGTAGAAAG
Source organism: uncultured Granulosicoccaceae bacterium (assembly GCA_964574535.1). Classification (GTDB taxonomy): domain Bacteria; phylum Pseudomonadota; class Gammaproteobacteria; order Granulosicoccales; family Granulosicoccaceae. The sequence continues at coordinate 119 of CAZNOB010000324.1, forward strand.
TGATGAATACTTATCGACAGGGTTGGGGATTAAGCAGGGTAAATAGTGAGACAGGTCCGGGGTTTAAGGGGCTTTTGTAGTTTGTATAACTGAATTGAGCCTTGCAAATTGCTGTTTGACTTTTTAACGATAGATCCTGAATTTAACGGTGTTGCATTGTAAGACCTGACTCCAAATCAAGTGGGGATGGTTAATGTGATACGTCAAGAATTGACCACCATGGATTTCCTCAAATGCCATAGATGGTTTGCCGATCAACAAGCTGGTCAGCACATGGAGCACCCCCGCAGAGACTACGGCTGGCTACAGCGTCATGCGAATCCCTGTCGGCAACAAGCACATTCGAAACCACGCTTCTATCGATGTCCAGGGACCTGGCCACCCGGCACCTGACCGATCAAAAAAATCACAAGACATTCAATAGGGAAGAAAATTGTGAATGCAGAACAAACATCCGTGCCAGCAGAGACCATCGACGCTATAAAGACTATGTCGCAACATGATGCTGTCGCTAAGCTGAAAAATGTGCTGCGGGCCGCCGTAAAGCTAGAGATGGCAACAATCCCAATCTACCTTTATACCTACTACTCGATTTGCCGCAAACCGGGGCGCGACAAGCCCCCTACGATGGCTGCTATCGCGCCATCGGATGCCTTTCCGGCAAAGGCGTCGCTTTATGGCAACCTGGCTGGTGCGACTGTTATGAGCGTTGCGGTCGAAGAAATGCTGCATATGTCACTGGCGATGAACCTGCTGACGTCGCTGCTGGATGCTGGCGAAGACTTGCCGCAAATCTATGACGGGCTGACATTTGGGGCAAACGGCATTGTTCTGCCCGCGCTTAGCACTCTGTCGGCAACGACAGGCGGCTCGCCCGCGGCGCCCATCGAGGATGTCACTGGCGATGCGTTGGAAATTCCGCTGGCCAGGCTCAGCCTGGACCAGTTGCAGCACTTTATGCGGATCGAATACCCGGGGAAAAAGAACTCTAAGTCGCCCGTTACCGACCCCGGTGTGCCGAACTGGGCTACCATCGGCGAGGTCTATGACTATGCCAGCGCGTTGATCGAATATGGCAGCGATTGTGGTGAGCGTCTGCCCGATAGCGTGTTTGCAAATGCGGGTGCACATCAGATTGGGTCCGAAAACTACTCTGCCAGTAGCATCGATACGGTTTCTTCTGGCGATCAGGTTTTCACGTTTAATAACCCGCCCGTTGTTGGCACCAAAACGCCAACAGAGATCGCGGCTTCGACTGTGGCCGTCTATGAGAATGACGATAACCATGACCATGAAGGCGATGACGCACTGTTTCGTATTTCGTCTGCGGCGCAGGCCATCAGCGCCATCAACACGATTTGCGAACAGGGGGAAGGTGCGGATTTCACCCGATTTGTTCAGGAAAATAAGCAGGAGGAATCCCACTATTACAAGTTCTGGTCGCTCTGCGCCGAGCTGGACGGATACCCCGCTCAGATGCAGACCCCACCGCAGGTTGCGGGTATTGATGGACCAGCAGCAAGCGCGAACCAGATCACCGATCTGAGCAAGCGTTTTGTCTATAACTTCCCCACCAACCCTAAAGTCGCGAATTACAGCGATGATCGTTCTCAAGCCCTGGCGAACGTTGCGAATGGTCTGTTCCAATACATGCTGATCATGACGGAAACCACACTTTTGGTGCCTGATCCGCAGCAAAAGCTGTACTTTAACAAGACAATGCACCAATCGATGATTTGGGTGATGGACAAGCTCTATCAGGCAGTGCGCCACACCAAAGACAGCAGCGGCGTTATGGTCGTTCCGACCTTCGAGAACCCCTTCCCGAAGGGCACAACGCGAGAATTGGCGTTTGTGGAACTGAATGCTCTCGTCGATAAGTGCGTTGAGGCTTGCGAGGGGTGGGACGAATTCGATGCGGACGCAAAGAACTACATGGCACCGATCAAAGCCCTGCCGGATGTTTCCGTGTTCTGGAAAGGCGACACTGGCCATACGCCGAAAACGCTGCCGACATTTGTCGAAGCTCCAGCTAAGCCTGCGGTCAAACCTGATCCTGCGAAGGCCGGAACGCCTGCTGCGGCCTCTAAGGTCACGAAGGCGGGGTCTCCTTACGAAGGTGTGACAGCCTTTCCGCCAAAACCGCCGACAGATGCTGAGCTGGCAGCAGCGGCGGGCGCGAACAATTGGGTGCGGCACGGATGCATGACGCTTAATTCTTGCAAAAACCAGGGGCGAACATTAAACAACAACTGCGCCGGGCAGGGCTGGTGTGCGACATCGCTGGCCTATAACACGACCAATCCGTCCGAGCCGATGGTTTCGGACCACCAATGCCACGTAACCAATGATTGCAAAGGTCAGGGAGGGTGCGGACTTTACGGCACAGAAGAAGAGCTCAACATTCCGGGTGGTAACTCCTGCCAGGCGCAGGGCTCCTGCGCCACACCCATAAACGCGGAGCGCTTTACCACCGAGGGCGAGAACCGTGGCAAAAGCGTCTGGGAACTGGCGCGTGCGCATTTCGAGAGCGCGGTTTTGTCGGATCTGAAGGCGTTCAAAGAACCGGATAACACACAAGCGCCTGCCGCGGAGTCACCGCAAAAAAATCCCTTGTTCGCAAGCGGGCCGACGATTGAGTGGATGGAAGACAGCAATGACGGTTACGGTATGACGGCTTGCGGCTCCAGTGGTATGAGCGGCGCTGGAAGCTGCGCTTAATGCCGGACGTCGTTTGTTTTGCGTCTGAGGTTACCGCCCTGCCCAAATTAGGGCTGGGTGTCGGCCTGCGCAACGAACATTTCAACCATATCCTTGCGGAAAAACCTGATGTGGATTGGTTCGAGGCTATTTCTGAGAATTTTATGGATTCTGGCGGGCGTCCGGGTTGGGTCATTCGCCAAATTGCCGAACACTATCCCGTCGTTCTGCACGGGGTCTCTATGTCTATCGGCAGTACAGACCCGCTTAATCAAGACTATCTGCGCAAGCTCAAATTACTGGCCGATGAC
>CAZNOB010000324.1:3229-4683 GCA_964574535.1 uncultured Granulosicoccaceae bacterium
GACGCGACGGGCTGTGGACTGCTTTTAGACGTGAACAACGTCTATGTATCATGCTTCAACGATACAACAGACCCACTCGACTACCTCGATAGGATTCCCTTTGACCGGGTCGTTCAAATGCATCTTGCCGGACACACGAATTGCGGAACCTATTTGCTAGACACCCATGACCAGCCTGTGACCCGCGGTGTCTGGGAGCTGTTTCGGTTGGCCTGGCAGCAAACGAAAGGGGTTTCAACGTTGTTGGAATGGGACGGCGATGTGCCAGGTTTTGCAGACGTGCATAATGAGCTGCTAAAAGCGCGCGGCTTTATGCAGGGTGAGTTGGAGGCAATGCACGTCTATGCCGATCAGACTGTTCAATCGCATTCCAATGTGTCCAACCCTGTGGACTTCATCGTGCCCGAAGTTCGTGGGCATTCACGGCTGGGCTCATGAGTGTCCACCGGTCGTTGCAGAATACGCAAGAGTGGATGCAGAACGCGCTGACCCATCCGCGATCGGCTTTGAAGGAAGACGTGGATACGCGGTTGAAATCATCGAGCCGTCTTTCCGCGACCGAGCGTTTGGCGATTTATCAACGCAGCTATATCTCGCGTCTTCGCCTTTGTCTGGCCGAACAGTTTCCAGCTTCCCGAAATGCGCTGGGTGCTGATCTGTTTGACCAGTTTGCGCGGGTATATCTGGCCAGTGAACCTTCGGATAGCTACACGCTGCACGAGTTGGGTCGGCGATTTCCAGCGTTTCTTCAAGCGACGCGTCCTGACAGAGACACACCAGAAGACCGTCAGGAAGCATGGGCTAATTTCATGGTTGATTTAGCCAGCTATGAACGCACACTATTCATCCTGTTCGACGCGCCAGGGCATGAGGGGAAGGCCTGGCCCACCGCAGCTACGCCTGACAGCGCGCTGGTGTTGCAGCCATGCTTTCATATAGGGGCTTACAGGTTTCCAGTCGCGAACTATTACCACAGCGTTTCAGATCAATCGAAACCCCGGCTACCACCCCGCAAAGAGAGCTACGTTGCGATCACGCGGTATGACTACATTACCTCATCCTATCCCCTAACAAAGGTCCACTACCTCTTCCTGCAGGCGTTGCAGCGCACCGGTAACGTTGCCGCTGCGCTGGACCATGTGGCTAATACATTAGACATGTCTACAGAGAAGGTTGCCACTGCATGGACGCAGCAGATCCGCCGACAATGGATAGCAAATCATTTTTTCGTTGAAAGGGACTTCCAGGACGCATGACGGTTTAAGGCACCACGCAGTTTTTTCAACCAGCGGCAACGGCCGTGTTGCCTGGCTGAATTCCTAGCTGATCGATGGGCTGCGGAATATCAATTGCGAAACCCTGAACGTACTCCACACCAAGGGCTGCAAGTTGATCTTGAATTGCCTCGGTTTCAACAAATTCGGCAATGGTCTTCATGCCCATGGTCTTGCCGA
>CAZNOB010000325.1:0-3076 GCA_964574535.1 uncultured Granulosicoccaceae bacterium
AACAAGTTCCTTCAACGTGCCCGGCGTATTCAACAGGAGTATGAACAGGGCCGAGTGGAGCTGAAATACCTGGTTGATGCGGGAATAGATACGCTGCGTATCGGTGCCGGGCCTCTATTTCATCTTCAGTACGTAGCCCCTGTGTTCGACAGACTTAAAAAAGAGTTCCCATCTCTGCGCCTGGATTTACTGGGCGAGTCAAATCATCGAACGTTGCCACTGCTGCTTGAGGGAAAGTTAGACCTCGTGCTTGGGGTTATCGAATTGTACGAACCTGCAGCGAATGCACTGATGGTAAAATCTCTGACTATGGTTGAAAACGGCGTTATTCTGAATAAGAAATTAAAAGACTCAGCGAAAACTAAGTTAAAACCCGAGATGCTTAAATCCCTGCCATGGGTGCTCTACAGCGATAATAGGAACAACGAGCAAATACTCGTTGAATACTTTTCCCGAAATAATTTGGGAGTGCCCAATATCGCGGTAAGAACAACGTCATTTACGACCGGTTTGAAACTTGTGAAGACAGGCAACTTCGTGATGATGGCGCCAGTCCAGCTCGCGTCAATGATTAGATCAATGGGACTGGAAATCCACCCGACAACGCCATCGATCAACCACCTCGATGCTGGCGCATATTTGAAACCGATGACAGCGGACGTTCCGGCAGTTTCTCGTTTTATTGAATTATTGCAGGAAGAACTGAAACGCGAAGTGTAGAAGTGTAGAAGTGTAGAAGTGTAATACCGTATAGCTGATGACTTTGAGTAGTCCTTTTCGTTCTATATGGCGAGGGTGGACAATTTTTTCGCAGCAAATAATGAACCGAATGCGCTGCTATGGATATGCTGATTATTGGTCTGGCAATTTTTATCTTCATCCATCTGGTGCCATGTGTCGCGTCTGTGCGTAATGGCATGACCATTAAATTTGGGGACGGCTCGAAAACCTAAACGGACACCCATTCCAGGACAAGCATAATCGGGATAGGAATTGGATGTAGCTGAATTTAAGGTAGCGAATTATAATTCGAACAACAGAACTACTATACGGTCAATAGAACTTCTTAAAGTGGGTGTCTCGTTAAGATCTCTCGTTAAGATCTTGGTTTTCGGAAACCTGAGTGAGTTTTGCGATGGCAAGGTATCGTAGATAACGAATTGCGATCGTGTTTGATAACAGGCGAACACGGCATCTGCACTCCTGACTATAGCCAGTCACATCATCTGCGCACCGATCCAGCGACAGACGACAATTGGTGCCGTGGCGCACAAACCCGCGATCACTGTTTTCTGCCCGCCAGATATCACTTGTACCCCGGTCGGCAACACGAGACAATCATTGCGATCTGGCAAATACGCCAGCGTCTGTATCGACAACACCCTCACTCATTCTGGTTTATCAGGAGCGTAATTAATGCTACTTCGTACCCTCGCCGCCGCAACGGCACTGTTTGCAGCGGTTGCCGCACAAGCCCAGACTGCCATGCCATTCGCACTGGACTGGAAATTTGAAGGCCCGGCCGCGCCCTACTTTGTCTCTGTCGACAAAGGCTACTTCAAAGATGCCGGCCTGGAAGTCGACATCTCTCCCGGCAAAGGCTCACTGGATGCCATACCCAAGGTCGCGACTGGCGCCTTCCCCGTTGGCATGGCCGACATCAATTCACTGGTTCGCTTTCTCGACCAGAACCCTGGTGCGCCAGTCACTGCCGTTATGATGATCTATGACAAGCCGCCGTTTGCGATTGTTGGCCGCAAGTCGCTGGGCGTTTCGGCTCCGAAAGATCTGGAAGGTCGTGTGCTGGGTGCACCGCCACCAGATGGTGCCTGGGCACAGTTTCCGATCTTCGCCGCCGAGACCGGCATCGATGTCGGCGCCGTCACGGTTGAGCCTGTTGGTTTTCCTACCCGCGAACCCATGCTGGCTGAAGGTAATGTGGCAGCCATCACCGGCTTTTCCTTTTCTTCCTATCTGAACCTTGTTCGACTGGGCGTGCCTGAAGACGATATCTCTACCATCCTGATGGCCGATCACGGTGTCGATCTGTATGGCAATGCGATTATCGTAAACACCGAATTCGCAGCAGAAAACGGCGATGCGGTACGCGGTTTTCTGGCAGCCATCGCCAAGGGCTGGACCGATGCAATCGCCGATCCGGCAGCGGCCATGCCAGGCCTGACACAACGCAACCCAGCCGCCGATGCAGCACTCGAGCAGCGTCGCCTGCAGCTGTCTATCGACTCAAATGTGGTTACCGACTACACCACTGCCAACGGCATGGGCGGAATCGACGCTGATCGCTTTGCCAACGCGCTTGAGCAAATCAAGCTCACCTATGAATTCAAGGCCGAGCCCGATGCTGCGTTGTACTTTACCGATGCCTATCTGCCTGAAGGTGGCTTCAAGCTGAAGTAGCAGCAGGCCGCCGCACATAGAGGCAATGCTTCAGCAGTACCCGGAGGCGCTGGCAGTCAATGCCAGCGCCTTTTTCCTAAGATGCGAAGAAAATAATGCAGAAACTGATCGACATCGTTGATGTACATCTATCCTACGACACCGCCAGCGGCAAGCTGCCGGTACTCGATGGCTTCAACATGTCGGTGCCGGAGGGCGGCTTTGTCGCAGTGGTAGGACCGTCCGGCTGCGGTAAATCCACCCTTACCCGTTTAATCGCAGGGCTGATGAAACCCGACAGCGGCGAAGTCTGGCTGCATGGTGAAAAAGTGAGCTCCCCGCGCGCATCGGTCGGCATGGCATTTCAAAATCCGGTATTACTGGAATGGCGCAGTATTATCAAAAACATCATGCTGCCGCTTGAAATTGTGCCCGCCAAACTGAACAAAAAAGAACAGGAAGAACGCGCCCGATACCTGCTCGCACTGGTAGGGCTGGAGGGATTTGAACATAAGCGCCCGTCGGAACTATCCGGTGGTATGCGCCAGCGTGCATCGCTTTGCCGCGCGCTGATCCACCAACCTGACGTCCTGATACTGGACGAACCCTTCGGTGCACTGGATGCATTCACCCGCGAAGACCTGTGGCAGATAATGCACCAGGTAAAAGAACGCGAACC
>CAZNOB010000325.1:3176-4636 GCA_964574535.1 uncultured Granulosicoccaceae bacterium
TCATGAGCATTCGAAAATTTCTGATTCCGCTGCTCGCCGTTATCGTATTTCTGTTGTCCTGGGAGGCACTGGTTTGGTTTAACGACTGGCCGAACTACAAAATGGCCTCACCGTCAGACCTGGTGCCGGCGTTCGAACGCTACTGGCCGCTGTTTTTAACCATGGGCTGGCAAACCCTGTGGCGCACCGTGGTCGGGCTTTTAATCGCAATTGTCGTGGGCGTGTTGTTGGGCATGGTGATGGGCTTTTCGCGCACCATGCGTGAAGCGCTCTACCCGCTACTGGTAGGCTTTAACGCGATACCTAAAGCCACTGTGGTACCGATTGTGGCACTGATGTTTGTTGGTGCGCACGACTTCAATACAATTTTAATAGCGTTTATGATTTCGTTTTTTCCCATCGCCGTTTCCATATCAATTGGGCTATCCACACTCGAACCCGAATACCGCGATATTCTGCGTGCACTGGGTGCATCTAAAACCACCATCTTCTGGAAAATCGCGTTACCCAAAACATTACCGGAATTTTTTGGCGCACTGAAAGTTTCCGTCACCCTCGCCTTCATCGGCACCAACCTGATGGAAATCGTCTCCCCGCACGGCCGCGGACTGGGCGCTCTTTTTGATAGCGGCAAAACCAATTCAGATTATCCATTGATGTTCGCGGTGTTAATTGCGCTGGCTTTTTTGGGGATCGTTTTGTATTACGTGGTAGTGGTGCTGGAGAAGATCTTTGCCGGCTGGGCTGAGCGCGAGCCTTCGCAATAAGCGATCGCAATGCGCTTACTTGCCCCTGCGGTTGCACGTCACCGCAGGGGAACATTAACCAAAGCGCATCTACCGTTGGCCGCTCATTCCTGGTACGAACGCCTGCTGGAGTTCAGGCTTTAGCCGCTATTTCTGTTCAGCATATGGCGGCACAAAGCCTGTACTACAGACACACGTGATACGCACTTTGTGGGAACAGATCCCCGATCCGTGAACATGTCAGAGCAGATGATCCCATTACTTCGACAGTGCAAACACCTGGCACAACGTATAGCTAAATCGTTTGCAAATCAGAGCTGCAAACTCTGTGATTCAATAGTACCCTCCGTAGTGGTCGGGCATCTGACAGGTCGTTAAAATTTTTTATACTTCGAAAAACTACCCTACCCCTTCAATAGAAAAGTAGAGTGCGCTACACCCACCAGTGTTTTAAAACTTCAATGAAAATTCTACGTCGTCTACCGCCAATAATCTTCGTCTATTTCCAAGAACCGACCCGTAAAACAGTCTACTTTTTCGCTTTCATCTAACAAAATTAAAAGCAACTGGTTTTTCGTGTTTAAATATTTTCAGCTATTAATCAAAGCGGCCCGGTAAGCACAATAAACAAATATAAAATGCAAAGCATTGACACCTGATGCTTTTGCTTTTGCTTTTGCTTTTGCTTTTGCTTTTGCTTTTGCTTTTGCTTTT
>CAZNOB010000326.1:0-2127 GCA_964574535.1 uncultured Granulosicoccaceae bacterium
GTCTGCACTAACAATCGTTGAATTGCGTAGTAACTTGAAGCGACTTCACTGGACATCGTTATATACACAAGATAATCCAGAGAAGACTCACCGGCGGAAGAAAGCTCCACCATCTCTCCTTTTACATGCTCTTCGTAGCCGCCTGCTATCAACGCTTCATGGACTGCCTTTCTCAATTCTTCAGGGACTGTCGTCATGCAGATTGGTTGCAGACTGTAATCGAACCCGAAAGTAGTAGATACGGCAAAGGTTTTATCGCCGGTTAGATTCAGCACTTTCAGTGAAAAAAACTCTGAAGTGGGATAGGACATCGTCACCCCACCCTTCACCGATAGCTCGACAATATCCGGGGTCTGATGCCTGACCCGTCCGAACATTCCGTCAGGTAAAAATATATAGTCGCCCTTCCTGGTTGGAAACCACAGATTATTTTTAACAGGCCGCGAAGACAAGCCCGCCAATGTATCCAGTGGCACCCGTATAACACCATCGATAGCCGGGTTGCGCAGCACAGACTGTATGTTCAACGACATCACCTGCCACGGCAGACCGTTGTACACAACTCGCTCGCCCTCCCGGACTGCCCCCAGATTAAGCAGCAATCTTGCTTCAGTGAGATAGTTCGGCAGGTATTGCCTGAAGCCGAGCGCAAGACTTGCCAGCGCCACGAAAGTAAGGGCCAATAACAGTAAGTCTTCGCGAATCCATAGCGTGAACAGCACCGCAATGATGACAATCAATCCGGTAAAAAGATAATAACTATAGGCGGCAAACCGGTATAAGGTGCTTTGTCTTCTGGTTTCTTTAGATGCAATTTTGGTGGAATATATCCACCATATGTATCGCATAATCAACCATGCGATTACTGCCACTGCAATCGCCAATACAAGTGTTAGCCCTCTTCCAAGAAAGAACTGTTTGGTACTTTCCCAAACACCAGCCCAGCCTGAGTTATTATTTGCTTCCAGTGATTCGAGCTGAGATTCCGCCAGCAGTCTATCCTGCGTTACCTGCTCGAGATCCTGCGCCCAGGACCCTAAATAATTTTCCAGCGTTGTTACTGCATCAGTAGACAAAGACTTTTGTTCAATCTGATTGGCGGCATTAATAGCGCTCTGTATTGCATTGGATTTTTGATCAGCTTGAGCAATCTTGTCGCGCAGGTCAGCAATTTCGCGTGGCCTGCGTGTCACGGCTTTAAGGGTATCTGCCAGAGGCTCCAGCACCTCTACAACGTCTTCCTGCCAGGTGGTTTCGGTTTCTTCAACATCTTCCAGGGCTTGCATATTGGTTTGGTTGCCCAATAATGCAAACAGAAACGATTCTTTCAGGCTTTCGATATCTTCAGATAGCTCCTTGAGCTTTTGCCTGTCAATATCATCTGCATTTTCACCATTGGCATTGATGATTGCTCGCAGAGATTCCCTCTGTTCGGTTTTCTGTTTAATGAGTTCAGATAACTCGTTAATACGATCCGCAGTCGTTGAAGTGTTTTTCTCAACAGTCGATGTGCTTTGCGCCCACACCGCAGTTGCCAGAAAAAGAAGCAACAGCACAAAGCACAAGCCTCGGCTCATTAAACATCCGATCTTCGTTACTGTTATCAATGTTTTATCAGCCGATGGAATTTTTTATAGAGAATCTGAATAGACCATGAACACACTTTTGATCATACCTAGTGGGCTGTGCGGGAAGTTCGGTAACAAACCTTTCACAGCCACAGTCGCCAGAGCAAGACGAAAATGCAGGCATAGCGCGGTCTACGTCGAATTTTTTTAACGCAGCTACGGCGGCTTTGGCGAAGATAAAGTGTTACCGAACTTTCCGACCAGTCCACCAGGGACATTGTCTTCCACATCGATGCTTCACTCAAGAAATCTTTATCGCCCCATAGTGAAGCTATAGTTACTCAATAACAACAAGGCTGCCCAGAATGCACGCTATGAACAGATCCGAGGATCACACTGCTTGAGCTGAATAGCAAATCCCTATGATCGGACTTAAAATAATCTGAATAGACCAATTATTGACTCGCTCCACAATTGGATGCAAGCTCGATTTACGGATAAATCATCACCAGGACCAAACATATACAACCCCATTCCAGGAAAAGCATAAACTGGATAG
>CAZNOB010000326.1:2227-4588 GCA_964574535.1 uncultured Granulosicoccaceae bacterium
AAATCTATCAGGACAGCCACTCCAGGTAGCGAATTGTAATTCGCACAACAGAACTACTATCCACTCAATAGAACTTCTAAAAGTGGGTGTCTCGTTAAGATCGCGTTAAGATCTTTCGTTAAGATCTATGAAACTATTGATAACATCATCAATAAAACTAATGGCACAGAACTCACAAACAACTTCACTCTACTAAGGCAACAATAGTATGACCGTAGGAATTAAAATTGATGGCGTGCTCAGCGAAATAGGATCGGCAGAGTTCTTTTCCGCATTTTTTTCCACCATTAGTTACCGCTTGGAGGCAGGGAGATGGGGCGAGAAGTTTCCAATGATTATGAATGAACTCTATCAAGGCAAACTACTGGCTGAAAATGCAGGCAATGCTCTTCAAAAGCTTGAGTCGATCACGGTTGAACTGTCGAAGTTCTCGCCAGAGAAAGTAGTATGGGACATTGACAACCTGGAGACCAGGCCGCCTTGGGGTGATAACATCAGCGACGAAATCACCGACCTTTCAAACTATTTTGTCACCAGCACTGGCCGGGACTTGATTGTAACGATACAAGAAAATATCGAAGCTCTGAAAACCAGAGGGAGCTTTATAGAAGTAGTGACATACTGAACTCTGTTTAACTATGAGATGAATTTTTACTTCCTTCCTTCTTGTGTTATTACTAACCTTCGAACGCTAGTGCAACGCCCGGAATTGTCGAGTTCAAACCGAAGCCATAAGGACGAAGATCTCTCAGATGTATTTTTGGGCCCATGAATATGAGACTACCTAAATGCCTGACAAACCATCTGTTTCTACGAGTGATGAAAATCGCACAATTGCAAGGACAGCCGCTACGCTTTTTGATGGCGAGGCATCTGTGCACAAATACCTTGATGACAAAAGCAACTCGGCGATAGCTTTATTAGCGTCAAAAGACTCGCCTTCGAAAGGTATAACGTCCTATTCAACCATTGGATTGTCGGACTATCAGTTCAAGATCGTTCGAGACAATCTTCCATTAGGCGTAGAAATCATAGGTGCCTGCGCGACAGAGTCAGAAACCTTTGCAAACATCATCAGCTCAATTGCATTTACAGTGATAAACGACAGTCAAGAGTGTATGCCTGACACGGTATTTCGGAATGTAGTCTCAATGAATGATCCGTCATCAACGCTCGAACATGCTTTGTTGGTTGATCCATTCTTATGGCCGACAAAGTTTGACACACTTTACTTTGACAACAAGGCGGTCGCCTGGCTGCAGGCAGTACCCATATCTAACTCCGAACTTGAGCACCTCGAAAATCATGGAGTGCAAGTACTGCATACTCTTTTTTCGGAAAATCAGATTGATGTATTCGATATTCGACGGCAGTCTGTGGTGTAAGTTAGACTAATATCACAACTACGTCTTGGCTGACTATGAATAAATTCAACATCCCCAGTGACTGCGTTGTCATTACGTCAGTGTTTGTCGTCAACGACAAAATGCCTGTACTCTATGTTTCTCGACGAGGAAGACGGCGCTTCCTGGCAATTTCACGGTGGCAACAACATTTTTGACACTGACAAAATGATGCTTGTCTCACTCGGCAATATGTTGACGATAGATGGCACTCTAAGAACCGTTGCTGATTTGCCCGTAAATCACTGCGCATGCAGAGATACTGTAAAAGACCCCTGGACCTATCAAAACTGTAGATCAGATTCCTGCCAAGGTTGACTCAAATTAACTGTACACCGGGCTATTTTCCATCAAATACGTCGTGGGCAATTTTACCAGTGTTTGAGATTACGTTCTTGTAGTTAGAGGAAAACTATCTGGACAACCACTTTAGGTAGTGAATTATAATTCACTCGTCAGAACTATTGTCTTCTCAATAGAGCGTATTAAAGTAGGCGTCTCGTTAGAATTTGAGGGACTTTCACCCTCTACATCTCTCAGAACCGTGTGTGACACCTTGATAAAGTACTACACCACTTGGAGGAGTGTTCTTGTTCGGACAATTGGGCCATTATCTATGCCAATGGTTTCGTTTTCTTCCGATGTGCAAAGACAAGCGCCCCAATTATCAGCACTACGTTAATTACCAGCAGTGATGCCGCAACTGGACGCTCAAGAAATATCCAGTAACCGTCCTGCGATATAAGCAGCGATCTACGCAGATTGTTCTCAAGAAGCGGTCCTAAAATGATACCAATCACGACAGGAGCCAAAGGGTATTTCGCCGCCCTGAGCGCGATACCCACCAGTCCAAACCCCAGCATAACCCAAAGATCAAAAACAGAGGCCTGCAATGCATAGGTACCAATCGAACAAAGCAGCAGTACGATCGGAATCAGAAAACACTTCGGGAGTTTTA
>CAZNOB010000327.1:0-2140 GCA_964574535.1 uncultured Granulosicoccaceae bacterium
TCCTGATAATCCTGCTCGGGAATTACGCCTCCGCACACCACTTTGATATGACCCATATCGTGGTCTCGCAGCAGGTCGATCAGTTTGGGTATGAGTGTTAGATGGCCAGCGGCCAGGCTGGATACTCCAATCACATCGACTGTATGTTTTTTACAGTGTTCAACGACTTCTTCCGGTGTCATGAAAAGATCGGAAATTTCTATTTTAAAACCGATATCACTAAATGAAGAGGCAATCACTTTGGCGCCCCTGTCATGACCGTCCTGTCCCATTTTCGCGACCAGCATAGAAGGTTCGATGCCACGTTCGTTGCTGAACTCCCGGACTCGATCCTTAATGATATTAAGCTCTGTAGTATTGCTGTATTCATCTTCAAAGACGCCGGATACAAATTCACTGTTGGCCTGATGGCGACCAAAAGTGGCTTCAAGTGCATCGGAGATTTCTCCCAGCGTCGCTCTGCAGCGTGCGGCTTCTACCGCATATTCGAGTAGATTGGATTTTTCCTGGCCCGCCGCTTCCCTCAGCCGGGTCAGTGCCTGATCGCAGGCTTTGCTGTCGCGACTTGCTTTAACTGATTTTAAGCGTTGCACTTGTTGTCTTCGCACTTCGGCGTTATCGATGCGAAGTGAATCAACAGATGGTTCGTCTTCCAGTCGATATCGATTAACACCGACAATCACATCATCGCCGCCATCCACTCTTGCCTGGCGCCGTGCTGCCGCTTCTTCGATATTGCGTTTGGGCAAACCATCGATAACGGCTTTAGTCATACCCCCATAGGCTTCTATTTCCTGAATCATCGCCCAGGCTTTATCGGCGAGTTCCTGCGTTAGTGATTCGACATAGTAAGATCCGCCCAATGGATCAACGGTGCGAGTGACGCCGGTTTCATGTTGCAGAATCAGCTGTGTGTTGCGTGCGATACGGGCAGAAGTTTCTGTGGGCAGAGCGATTGCTTCATCAAAAGAATTTGTGTGCAGTGATTGTGTTCCGCCAAGCACAGCAGCCAATGCTTCATAGGCAGTGCGTACAACATTGTTATAAGGATCCTGTTCGGTCAGGGAGACACCTGAAGTCTGGCAGTGAGTACGCAGTAGCTTTGATTTCTCTTGTTGTGCGCCCAGTTCGGTCATAATACGCGCCCACAGCTTACGCGCAGCGCGCAACTTGGCCGCTTCCATAAATATATCCATACCTATACAAAAAAAGAACGACAGGCGGCCGGCGAAGTCATCGATGTCGAGTCCTTTGGACTTGGCAGCTCTAACGTATTCCATGCCATCGGCCAGGGTATAAGCGAGTTCCTGTGCCAGCGTCGCACCGGCTTCCTGCATGTGGTAACCGGAAATCGAAATAGAATTGAATCGTGGCATCTGTGTCGAGGTGAATTCAATGATGTCGGATACAATTCGCATGGAGGGTTCGGGTGGATAAATATAAGTGTTGCGTACCATGAACTCTTTAAGTACATCGTTTTGAATAGTGCCGCTCAGTGCAGCACGATCAACGTTCTGTTCTTCACCAGCAACCACAAACATGGCAAGCACAGGCAATACGGCACCGTTCATCGTCATTGAGACCGACATCTTATCCAGTGGAATACCATCGAACAGTATCTTCATATCTTCTACCGTGTCGATTGCCACACCGGCTTTACCAACATCACCTACCACGCGTTCGTGGTCACTGTCGTAACCACGGTGGGTCGCCAGATCGAACGCCACGGATAATCCTTTCTGTCCCGCCGCCAGATTTTTTCGGTAGAAGGCGTTGGATTCTTCGGCGGTAGAGAAGCCGGCATACTGGCGAATAGTCCAGGGGCGACCGGTATACATGGTTGCGCGCACACCCCGTACAAACGGATCGATTCCGGGTAGTGACCCGGTGTCATCCAAAGCACTGGTATCCGCGGCAGTGTAGAGGGGCTTCACCGCAATACCTTCCGGGGTGGCAGTAGTCAGCGACTGAAGATCACGATCTTTCAGTTCGCGCTGGGCCACCTTCTGCCATTGTTCGAGGCTCTTATCCACAGGGAAACTCCGAAGTAAAATTGTTTAGTGGCGGGTGCCAGTAAGCCGAACAGTATTTTACGACTAAATCCGCGACATTGCGCTTGCAAGACATTCACCATTGCAAT
>CAZNOB010000327.1:2240-4521 GCA_964574535.1 uncultured Granulosicoccaceae bacterium
GACCCCGATTCAATCCGTCGATGTGCTTCACGCAGGGTGCTGGCATTGATAGGTGTGAGCACGTCGGTCACGGTGGTAACCATTCGACCCGCATCGATTTCACTGGAAACCCAATTCAGCAGGTTCTGCTGTTCGATCATGTCATGCGTCTGGTGCATAGATCTTGCGAACATGAATTCCCAGTGCAGACTGGCTGCCTTCATTTTCATAGTCTCCATTGGCATAGGCAGGTTAGTGTCATCGATCGTGACAATGCCGCCCTGCGGTCGAATTAATTCAGCCGCTGTTTCCCAGTGACGCATATCGTTAAATATGGCTATATAGTCAACATGCTGAAATCCATGTTCGCGAACCTGGGCCACCATATCTTCACGATGATTGACCACATAGTCGGCGCCCAGTTTTTGTACCCAGCGAGTGGTTTCGGCTCTGGATGCTGTGGCGATAATTTTCAGGCCTGCGTGCTTCGCCAGTTGCAGAGCGATAGAACCAACACCTCCACCGGCACCGATAATTAAAATGGACTGCCCCTTGTTTGCGCCGTTCCGGTCAATACCCAACCGATCAAAAAAGGATTCGTAGGCAGTGATGGTGGTCAGCGGCAGGGCAGCAGCTTCAGCGTGTGACAGTGACTGAGGTTTGCTGCCGACAATCCTCTCATCAATCAGCTGATACTCCGAGTTACAGCCGGGACGAGTAAGATCGCCTGCGTAATAAACTTCGTCACCGACGGCAAATGAAGTCACATCCGGACCAGTGGCTTCGACGATGCCACTGGCATCCCAGCCGATTACCCGGGGCGGGTTTTCAGTGCTGGTAACACCGCGTCCGCCACGTACCTTTGTATCAACCGGGTTTACGGCGATAGCTTTTATCTGCACCAGAAGATCCCTGCCAGTCGGCTGGATTATCGGTGTATCAAAATCGATGAAGCATTTCTCATCATCGACAGGCAGGTAGTTCGAAATTCCTACAGCTTTCATCAGGATATTTTTCCGGTTGGTGAGCGATGTAGATTACCCGTTTCGATTAAATTTATAATCAGGCACTATAGGTAAACATTCTTTCGTAAAAACGTAAAATGGCTTTCGATTCAAGTACTCTGGAGCTCTTCGTTCGCGTTTCAGCGCTCGGTGCAATTGGAAAAGCAGGGCGCGAGTTTGGTTTATCTGCCACCGCGGCTACGCAGCGAATCAAGGGACTTGAAAAAGAACTGGGCGCAAAACTGTTTAATCGAACCACCCGGGTGGTTACGTTGACAGCCGAGGGCGAGGTGTTCCTGCGGCATGCAGCACGAATTCTTGCAAGCTTCGAAGAGGCTCGTACTGATTTGTCAGGCGGGCTGAAAAATATTCGCGGCCAGCTTCGGGTAACCAGTTCGGCATCGTTTGGTCGGCGTTATATTGCACCGCACGTGGCTGAATTTATGCGTTGCTACCCGGAAGTTTCAGTGCATCTGGAGTTAAGTGACAGTATTGTTGATATTGTTGAACACGGCTTTGATTTAGCCCTGCGGATAGGATCGCTTGAATCCTCGACATTGAAAGCGCGGAAGCTTGCCGACAATCATCGACAACTGGTGGCATCCCCGGGTTACCTGGCCGCTGCTGGCACACCTCAGGTACCTCAGGATCTATTAAAACATAACTGCCTGGTACTGGCAGGTAACCGCAAATGGCAACTGAGAGATACCAGCAATAAACTTCACGAAATAAAAGTAAAGGGAAGCTTCTCAACAAACTATGGCGAGGTGATCACCGAAGTTGCGTGCGCAGACGCCGGTATAGGACTTAAATCGATCTGGGATATTCGGCACTTACTGGCCGATGGATTACTATTGCCAGTGCTTGAAGACTATACTGTTGAGCCGGTGTGGCAATTGTGGGCAGTGCGCCCGCCCGGTACCGACGTGCCGGCACGCGTAAGGGCGTTCACCGACTTTATGCAAAGCAAGGTGCCTGAACTCGGTTAGCCCTGGATTACTCTTGAAAAGGAGAGCCTGTCGCGCAGAGATTTTTTTTGCACAGTGCATTTTCTTCTTGCGTCGAATCCAAATTGATATATGAAAGACAAAAAAATCGAACTTCAGGCTATAGGCAAACTTTCATCAATTAAAATCATCATTGTATGATTTATCGTGTTCGAGTTTTGTCAGAACATACAAAGCCGTCCAGCAAGTAAAATAAATGGATAAAGGACGCAAAGCGTACGCTCGTGCTCTGGATTTTGCTCTTGATCTACCCGCGTTTAATCAGTTTTGAGAGTGATCGTGCAAGTGGGT
>CAZNOB010000328.1:0-4458 GCA_964574535.1 uncultured Granulosicoccaceae bacterium
GTTTAGTGCATTGAAACTACTGGTCTGGAATTCTAGTTTGACACGGCGGCCGCCAAAATCGTATTCAACGCTGGTGTTGCTGCGACTTTGTTGTTTCAGGTTTCCCTGATCCAGAAGGCGCAGTATGGCCCAGGGGCCATTTAAATTAATCCGTGACTCGGTGCCGGGGATTGAGGGCTCCACGCGGAGGCTGGCGACGGTATTGCCTGATGAACCCGGCCAGGTAAAGTTTCCGTTTCCTTTGAGCGGGCCGTGAAAAAACTCTACCGTGTCCCCGGCGATATCTAAATGCAGTCGATCTATAGACTTATCGACCTGCAGGTTGTCGCGTTTCAAGTTAAACGAAAAGTTTGGCAGTGTGTTGCTACCTGTGAAAAACGACTGTCGGATCTCGTCTGCCAGTGCCAGCTGTCTTAATGTGTTATCAGAAAGACAGACGGCATTACCGCTGCCTGTCCAGGTCCACTGTCCGCTGGTTCGCAGAACCTGGTTGTTGAGATATTTGGTCACGAAGGTGTCCAGTATGCCGCCAGTGGCAAAAAATCTGCCGAAGTCCTGTGGTGTTATTTCGCTGGCCGCACGTCGATTGACCGGGTATTTTCCGCGTAAAGCACGATCGTAGAACGGAGCTACCTCTGCCTTCCACTGACTGTTTAATTGTGCGCAGTAACCGCCGCCGGTGATGTCGCTGACCTCACTGGTAACGCCTGTTAGAACATCTGCTACGGTGGTGGGAAGTCGACCGGTCGTTGTCGACAGTCTTTGCAGTTTCACTGCCAGATCACCCTTAAGAGCAGGGTCCGAGATTGCGCCCGGTGTGGTGACCATGGGAAGTAGCTGAACGTTCAGGTCAGCCAGTTGTTGAAGCACGCTGTCTAATCGCGAGCTATTGTTCTGCCAGTTCTGCAGCACGGAATGCAGTGATGTAAAATGCTGTGTTACTAAATCAGTAGCCGAATCTTTTGGTGTTACCTGCTCTGACTGTGTATTGATTAAGTTATTTAACGTTTGCTGTCTGTTGCTAGCAGCGGAGTCATTATTCTCTTCAATATCAGGTTCTGGCCTAGTGAGTGTGGTCTGATCTGCGACCAACACCAATATCTTTTTTAACGGGGAATCTGCATCGGTGATTAGTGAAATAAAATCGACCAGTTCGGCGAGATCTGTGGACTTCCGTGTTTCTAGCGATCCCAACAGGTTTTGCCAGGTGGTTTTGTAGTCGAGCAAATATTGTTCAACCACACTTTGGGTTATACCATCTGCGTCGTTAATGTTCATTGCATCGGCGTGCCGACCGAGTACCCATTTATCACGGTTCAGAGTTTCTACAATAGCTTTACTTGATGGCAGAAATTCTTCCTGATAAACGGACTTTGAAAAAAACGCGGGTACCGCCGTACTGAAAGATTGATCACCACTTAATTCAAGACCCAGGCTGACGTCTGGACCGACGAGATCGGTAAAGGAAAGATATTGATTTAACTTGTCTGTGTGTCGTTGCTTTAGCCGTGAGTAGGCGCGTTGATCCAGTGGCACAGCGGCAGCTATTTGCTGCATCTGGTCAATTAGTTGTTTATCAAGTGGTCTCGGTAGTCGGTGAGGCTTGTTGGTAAACAAGTGGGTGGTGTGTTCAAGAAGTGTGGCTAGTTGGTCAGCGGGGATACTCTGATCCAGGTGTCTGGAATAATCAAAGCGGAACCAGCCGATCATATCCTCGCTGCTGTAGTGATCGGTGTCGTCGATCATTTGGTAGGTTTTAATAGCTTCAAACACAAACTCACTGTTGTTAGACTCAGTTAGCATCTGATGCTCCAGCCGCGTCATGAGTCTGGCTAGCAAGCCATCAATTAATAGCTCCTGATATTTACGATCGAGTCGTGGCTCAAGCTTGCCGCCTTGATACAAGCCGCTGCTGCGCACGATGGCATCACTTTTGAGTGGTTGGTTATCCAGCTCTCTGGCCAGCGTTAGCATGTCACTGGTTTGTATCAGATCAAGACTGCTGTCAGGCAACTCGCCAAGGCTGTCTTTTAATTGATCTGATCTTGTGATGATATTATCCAGTGAGGACTGACTTCTCTGCCATGCGATACCCCAGATGCTGCAAAGTCCAAGGGCCACCAGTGCCACTGCAGCAATACCAAAGCGTTGCAGCCAGGCGGCGCGTTGTTCAAGTGCTGTGTTAGTACCTGCCAGTCCGGCTTCCGGAAAGACTACATCTGTGAGTACTTTTTGAATAAAGAAGCTTTTGCCGCTGCCCGTGACACTGGATTGTCCATCACGGTTAAAGCCGAAGCTGCCTGAAATAGAAGCTGCTACCTGATCAAATGGAGAGCCGGTTTGAGTTGCGCTGGTGAGGTAGAGTCCGCGTAGGTAGATGTCTTCGTGTCCGCGAGTCTTCGCGCTAAAGGATTGGGTAAACAGACTTAATTTACTTTGAATATTGGCAAACTGAAGCGGAAAGCTATAGATCTGATCACGGTGCTGTTGTGAGGTTTCGGCCTGAAGTTTTAAGGTGGTTTGTTGATAGAGAGTTTTTTGCAGTTGGCCCAGTTCTGACAGCGCTGTTTCCTGAAAATCAGTTTTAACGTCAGCACTGACAGTAAATCCCCACACTTGCTGTCGCTGGTTTTGATCAAGGTCCGAGAAGAATTCAGTAAACCCTGCCAGTAAATCGCACTTGGTAATGATCAAATACACCGGAGGCTGCATTCCGAATTTGCGTTGAAGTTCGTCCACGCGTGTTCTGATGGTGCTGGCTTTCTGGATAAGCTGATCTTCGGTGCTGGTCACCAGATCATGCAGAGCCAGCGCGATAAACAAGCCGTTTACAGGGCGACGGTTGCGATTATCTTTGACCAGCTGCAGGAATCCGTCCCAGGCTTTTTTATCGACCTCAGAGTTGCTGTCTTGCGTGGTATAGCGACCTGCCGTATCAAGTAGTACGGCCTGATCAGTAAACCACCAGTCACAATTGCGAGTGCCCCCCACACCTTTGACGGAGAATTTACCATGTGATTTTTCAAGCGGAAAATTTAAGCCTGAATTATTTAACAGCGTTGTTTTACCCGCCCCCGGAGGGCCGATAATCAAATACCAAGGCAGTTCCGATAAATAGCGAGCCCCGCCGGACTGGGAAAAATCCCTCTTTTCCAGAACAGCGACAGCTTCCTGCATTTTACGCTGCAGTTCAGCTGACTCTGCCGCGTGGAGTTCATTTTCAAAATCTTCTGGTGGGTGATCAACCAGTGCATTGAGCACATTGGCGTTTTGTTTTTTCGCTTTGTGTAAACGATAAAGAGTGAATGCGCCCCAGATCAGCAGTGCGACTCCGATGCCAATCAGTCTTGCTATAGAACTTTGAAAAGGTGTGTGTCCGGCAAAACTGATCAGTGGACCAAGGTACCAAAGCGTGACACAGAAAAATAATACGCCGGCCAGGGCGATCGATGCACGATTGGAAACAATGGAAAGTAGTGAATTCATGACTGAATGTTCTGCAGGTAACTCATGAATCTAGTAGAACAGGGTGAGTTCAACGCGGCGATTCTCGCCACGTCTTTTTTTAGTACTGTTATCAGTCAGCGGTTGCAGTTCGCCGACACCCTCTGCTACCAAACGCTGTGGTGAGGAGACAACGGCAGCCAAATGGGTTAACACAGATTCGGCACGCGCTTGTGACAGATCCAGGTTAGAGGGGAAGTCAGCGCGTTTAATAGGTATGTTGTCGGTATGTCCGGTGATTAGCACCGTGCCGTCATACGGGTTCAGTGCGGTTGCAATGGTTGTGAGCAGCGGGGTCGCGGCTGCATTTATCTCTGCGCGGCCGGACGCGAACAGATTATCGCCCACCAGGCGTATCAGAGCGTGATCGCTTGATTCAATAATGCTGAGTGCGCCGGCAGAAATTTGTTCATCCAGTCTGACGGACAGTGAAATAAACGGTGGCGTTAGCGCGTCAATGCTCAATACTTCTGTGTCGACCTCGGGCGCTGGTGCGGGCGGCCTGATTGGCGCGAGAGTGGGAGCATTTAGTGGTAAAAAAGTACCCACCGCTTTCTCGGTTTTAGCGCTTAGGCTGGTTAACAGGGTGAAATATACGAGAGCACACAGACCGGCTGCGGTCGCACAGGTTACCCAAAACGGGGTAGACCGCGGAACCTTACGCACAGGTACATTGGCGCTGTGCCAATGATGGGCTAGTGCGACGGGTGCCGGTGCTCGGTTTGAATGAATGACTCCGTGTAGCCACTGCCGAACCTTAAGCAGGGTAGCCTGGCCATCACCGGCCAGCTTATAGGTGCCTTCATAACCGAGTGATAAACAAATGTACATCAGTTCCAGCAGGTCAACATTTTTCTCGGGATCGGTGCCAAGCCGTTTTAGAAGCTCGAAGAACCGCTCGCCGCCATGTACCTCGCCATGAAACGTGGCTAGTAGATTGTGCTGTGACCAATC
>CAZNOB010000329.1:0-4438 GCA_964574535.1 uncultured Granulosicoccaceae bacterium
CACTCGTCGACTCCGGTGCTGAAGGTCGATGGGCAGAACAGATTTTACTGGACCACGATATCGTTGCACCCGGGCTTTTACTGGTGGAATGCACCAACGTCTTAAGGCGGCTCACAGCATCCGGTGAAATTGTTGATCTTGAAGCCTCAATGGCTCACTGTCCCGATAGAACCAGAACCTTCTACGTAACACAATCATCCACCACTCCCCTCACTACATCTGACATCGCCTGCCCTACTTCCGCCATTTGACTTACATTTTCCACCTTGTCAATGGCTGCGATATCCTTGGGCCTGATATGGCTACAACCAATCGATTTCAGACCATCATCCGAAATCACCGGGTTGATTCGATGGTATCGAAACATTCTGGGCTCAAGTGGAAAGCTGGTGTGTTTCATGTCGGATACTTCAAGATCTATCGACTCGCCGGTGATACATCGGCCAAAGGTTCTACACAACAGATCCTGTTCGCGGGTGGTTGCGTAAATCATCGCATTAGGGAGACCCAGGACCGATTTAAAAACGTTGATATCCTTGGCTGTTTTATCCAGTTTCTTGTGCCTGACATCTCCCGACCCGACGGACACAACAGTGAGCGCTGTTTCTGACGCTGGCCAGTTCAGCCCGTAGGCACTGTTGGTTACGTATTGAAACGCTTTAAACGACGGGTTGATGAATCCGGTCAGGGCGCCGTCGACAAAGACGAATTCGTATTGGTTCTTTTGCCCGAAGCGTATGGTCTCCGGTGCATAGAAAGCGGGGGCAGCCGCACTTGCCCTGGTTAATTGCCAGAGCGGCAGATTGAGGTTGCAATCGTCCAGCTCTGGTTGGTTAAATTTGGCGTGTGGATTGTTAGATACCAGCCATGGTGAATCTGTTGACCAGTTTCGCATCACCATCAATAGCAGCGTTTTCAGTTTATCAGAACCCAGCGTGGTGTCTGCGCCGTACCAGTCACGCATGTGCTGTTCAAGTTCTGATTTGTCATAGAGCGCACGATGGCGGTTATACCATCGTGCCGGCTTGAACATCAGTTTTGAATTATCAAGAACAAACTGCCGCACGTCGGACATGGATGACCCCATCGCCACGGCAGCACCCAGTATGGCACCGGCACTGGTCCCGGCTATCAAATCAAATTGATCACACAACCGCCGGGAGGAATCCCCCGTTTTTTCGATGATTTGCTCTTCGAGGGTTTTAAGAATTTCCAATGCGATCATGCACCGTATACCACCCCCGTCAATACTGAGAATTCGGCGTGGTCTGTTTTGCAGTTGGTCGACTTTCATCTAACATCCTGTAGCAAAGATTGACGATAAGTAGAATCATGGACGGGTCGTCGCCCCCATCTGACTCAGACCGTTAATGTATCGTTGTTTGTACGCTGATAAAATAGAGACAGAGCTTAACCACGAGCAATTATGAAAACAGAAAAGGGATCTAAGGTGTACCGCGCGATCAAGGTTCCTGCAAGCTTTAACTTGTCAGTTACGGGCCATCGCAGCCTGAGTTATTCGGATCAGTTCGACTCCTGCATCAATATTGTGGCAAATATTCTTGATCAGCTACGTGAGATCTGCAGAAAGTACGATCCGGTCGTGGACCTCAGACTCAATACCGCACTTGCCGTTGGCGCAGATCAGATAGCAGCTCTCGCTGTGCACAAATCTAACAATAATATCATCGACCCGGTACGGTTGTGGTCGTTGCAGACCATCCTGCCTTTCGAGCAAAATTCCTACGAGCGTGCGCTTGAACCGGGACTACGTCCGGACAACAGCGCGGGGGTAAGAAACAATTTTTCCGAACTACTAGCCACCGCAACTCGCACCTACGAGCTGGCGGATCGGGACTGTGTTTCCGACACTACAAGTGTTGGCAACGCCACCCGGTACTGGCAAAACACACGTTATAGAACACTCGGCTACATATTGTCACGGCAGGCCGATATCGTGCTTGCACTCTGGAACGGTGATGACGGAGGCAAGGGCGGCACAGCGGATGTCGTCGCCATGGCTCTAAACCAGCGTAAGGCGGTACTCAGGCTTGACCCTGAGTCGCTAGAACTGTCGTGGCTTAGGCCTGGCGACGGAAGCACTGATCCGATAGCACTGGCCTGCAAGCCAACACTGGGGCCCACACACCAGATCGATGACTTGCTTGTCGGCCGGAATGGCATAGAAAAACTGGTTAAACAAGTTCTGAAGTTGCCTGTAGGTACAGCTGTAGCAGACAACCAACCTAACGCTAAACAAACGAACAATGAAACATCAACTAAGGACTACAGCAACCCGGACTACTTCAACGACGATCCAAAAAGCCACCGGAAGTCAGTATTCAGCACGGGAACAGCGTTTCTTGGCAGTGATACATTTTCCCGAAACCCGTGGTCCAAAACACAGCAAGACAGTCAGCTCCTTACTTTCCAAAGTTCATTTTTTAACTGGCTTTTGCGCTTTGACTGGCTACGCGCAAAGTTCGCTGCACAGAGCTTTCCGGGTAAAACCGGTGTTACCACACGAGCTTTTTTATACCAGATGTTTGTCGACTTGATCACCGCAAATCAACGCACACCTGCAACTGAAAAAGCACCCCAAACAATCGGTAACAACGTTGAACCGGATACCACACAGAACTCCATCAAAAATCCCTTCCGATTGAGAACTGATTATGCACTGGATGACTGGATTCCGAAACAGCCCGACACCCGCGACGACGACCAGAACAGCGACAGGAACACCCATGACAGTATTGCAGCATTAAAGCGGCCGCCACACGTTGATCTCATCGACGAGCAATTAAAACCTGCGATGATTTCCACGGACGCCATTGCCACAGCACGGGGGCACATGTATCGCTCAGGTTATGTGCTGACCTTTCTGGGTGGTGCACTGGCAGTATGGATTGGTCTGACCGGCATATTTTTTAAGGATGCCAAGCACTGGTTTGTACTTGCCGAGTTGCTATTATTGTTAACACTGGTTGGTTTTTATTATCTTGCTAAAACCCGCAGCTGGCACAGCCGCTGGCTGAATGCCCGCCACATCACTGAAAGTCTGCGCGCCGGCAGATTTCTGGTCTGGCTTGGCCTTGGCGGAAGGAGAGCGCCACATAAAGATGCACCATGGAGTGAGTGGTATGCCAACGCTGTAATGGCAACCACCCAAATGCCCGACTGTAAACTACAAAACGCCGATATCAGGTATATCGCATGTGAACTACGAGTCCATGCACGAGGACAAATTAGCTACCATAAGAAAAACCACCTTAAATTGATGAAACTGCATCATCGCCTCGATCGATTCGGCTGGTACTGCCTGGCAACCACAATACTCACCGCAGCCGTTTTCTTTGCGGGTAGCGTAAGTCCAATCGCAGATACATTCATGGTATTTAAAAACCCGGTCACACTTATCTGCGCAGGACTACCGGCACTTGCCGGTGCTCTGCTTGGCATTCGGTTTCAGGCTGACTTTGAACGATTCGCTGAACGCTCCGACGAGACCCAAAAACAACTGGAGCTGATAAACAAACGATTGTCATATCTGGTGCAACGAGAGCCAGCTCCGTCTCAACAACCGCTTTTCGAAGAACTAATCCTGATCGTTGAGGATATGACAACCGTCTTCGAAAAAGATATCGAAGACTGGCATTTTGTTTATTCGGCAAGGCCAAACCTGGAAGTCGCCTAAATAACAGCTATGGACTTCTGCCAGTGCTAGTGACTTAGGGCTAATTATCATAGGTCCTTATGTCAGGTCGCGACCGCATATTTCCACTATTCACAAAGGTTTTTAGTATGGTAAAAAAAGTTAAAGTAGTTGCATTGAAAAAGGAACTGGAAAAGAAAACAAAGCACGAACTGATTGATGAAATTGCATCGCTTTGTAAACGTTTTGACAACGTGAACGAATTCTATTCGCTCTCGCTTTCCTCCAGCAACGAGTCGCTGCACCAGAAGTACAAAAATACCATGATGGATGAGTTTGTCCCATCTGCCCGCGTCGAATTTCCAAAAATGCGATTGTCTGTCGCCAGAAAAGCTATATCAGAATACAAAAAATTCAATCCCCCTGCGTCTGGTATCGCTGATCTCATGGTGTCTTATGTTGAGGCAGGGGTTAAATGCACCAAATTTTATGGCGATATTGACGAGAAGTTCTACAGCAGCATGGAAAGCATGTATGAGAGTGCAATCAAAACTATTATAAAAGAAGGTTTTGGGAGAGAATTTAACGATAGATTGGTGAACATAGTTTCGAGCACATCAGGTATGGGATGGAGGTTCCATGACACGTTGTCAGATTTGTATAGTGAGTACAAAGAACCATTGACGGGAAAGGGATAGGTTCAACGCCTGCCGCCGAACTGCTTTTTTGCTATTGATCTACCCGCGTTTAATAAGTTTTGAGAGTGATCGTGCAAGTGGGTCG
>CAZNOB010000330.1:0-4387 GCA_964574535.1 uncultured Granulosicoccaceae bacterium
CATTTTCATTAGATAATTGCTTCCGCTTATGTACGGCTTTGTTGCCATTAAACCACCGTCGGAAAACTGGCTCATTCCATATACATTGGGCACCATAACCCAATCATAGGCATCAATAAAAAGCTCCATAAACCAGCGATATACCTCGTCCGGATCAAACTCGCAAAGCATCATAAAGTTCCCCAGGATCATTAGCCGTTCAATATGGTGGCAATACCCCGTTCGTAATATTTTTTTTATGGTTTGGTCTATTGGGCTTATGCCCGTAGTGCCGTCATAGAATGATGACGGGATTTTCTTGGTAAATTTCCAATAGTTGAGCGTCCTTTCGTCGCTGCCCCGACATTCATACATACCTCTAATAAACTCTCGCCAACCAACAATTTGCCTGACAAAACCTTCTGTGGAATTAATGGGGATATCATTTTCCTGAGCATACCTTAAACTTTTTTCAACAATTTCATCAGGCGTAATCAACCCCACATTTAACATCGGGGTCAATACACTATGGTTAAGTATGGAGTGCTCGGAAACAATCGCATCTTCATAGACGCCAAATTCAAAAAAGCGTTGCTCTAAAAATTGTTGAAACCACAGTTGGGCAGACTGATGATTAGTGGGATACAAAGAATGGCTGGTCAGACTTCCCAAGTTGTCCGAAAAGTGGGTTTCTACATAATTGATCGCTTCCGTGTAAAACTGATCAACGCCTGGAAACTGAATAGAAGGAGGTGTTTTAGTGACGGGGTATTTCTTTCTGTTTTCAGTATCAAAAGTCCATTTTCCACCGGTGGGTTTCCCACCAGGCTCAATCAGTATATTTCGCTTTTTACGCTGTTCGGTATAAAAGGTAGTGTGATGGTACTTTTTTTTATTGCTTCTGAAAAACGCGGATAGATCTTTTTTGGTGTTTAAAAACAAGGCCGATTCGAAAACTGCACTCGTAATACCATTTTGCTCACAGGATGCTTGAATTCGACTCTGCAACCAGTTATCGGTAGTGTCTATATAATTGATATGAGTAATGCCCTGACGCTTTAGCTCAGTAATCAATTGTCGACTATCTGAAAAACCACTAATAGCTCCTACATAGTTAACTTCTATCTGTTTGCTTTTCAGATAGGCTTCGTAGGCTTTCATAGTCGCCCGGTGAAACGCTATTTTTTGTTTGTGAAAGGGGTATTGATTGAAAAATAATGACTCTTCAACCAGATACACGGCAGCACTCAACTCAAATAGGGAACAATCCTTAAAGAGCTGATGAGGAAACAGGAGATGTATCTGAGTCATTTATGGTTTATTTCTTCTACAGCGTTCACTGCAGTATTTTACACTCTCCCAGTTCTTTTCCCATTTCTTTCTCCACGTAAAGGGACGTTTGCAGACCAGGCAGATCTTCTGTGGTAAATCCTGTTTTTTCATTGTTTTAATTTACCAGTTTCAGGATTGATTAGAGTAATCACCATAAGTTTTATCTTTGAATATCTGACGCGTGGCATTGTCTACACTCCACAAAGCCACCGACTTTTGCATGAGTCAGCCCTGCTTACCACTTAAGTTCGACGATAAGCTATATTGTAGAATAGACTGATGACGGCCAAGCGCATCATGTCACCTTGAAACCTATCACGTCGCTGACTAAAAGTAATCTCCGCGCACCAACCATCAATAATAAACGTGCATATCGATCAATCCCTGTTAAACCTGTAATGGTCAAGTAATTTTGGACACCCGACTTAGCTGAAGGCAATGATATTAGTGCCTTTCTTTGATTGTTTAAGATGGGTGTCCCGATAGCGCATACATCCCGATAGCGCGATAGCATTACTGGGTACTCCGGTGGTACGTGTCGCGCAACACAACTACACTGCTTATTATTTACAATCAATGTTGGACAGTCGACGCTATCGTGGACAGTGGTAGCCCACCGATAAAATTTTTATCTACATCGCCTTGTGTTGCAAACACCTCTTACGACTCAGTATCAAGCCTCGCGTTCAGGACACAAAAACCCGACAATCCAGATCAGAAAAAATCTCAGATCCATGAGCGCGATCTCTTCAAGGCATACACCAAAACTTCCGGACATATAAATGCTCGGTTCAATTGAAAAGGCCATGCATTCCTCAAACACCGTTGTCGAATTGGCCACCGCATATGGAAGGGAGCGGTTAGTGTATTGAATACCCGGACCCTGGCCGGTGCGTGAACTGAAGTACTCCTCATACAACCGCTAGAACCGAACGAGTGCATCGATCAATGCACGTTAAAGCGTGCCACCGATAGTTTCTTAAGGGCATCAGGTTCTGGAATAAAACCATGGCCCGGGCCGGGGGGAACCTGAAGTTTTCCGCCTCTTACGCTGAGGTCAATCTCACCAAGTTCAGTTCTTAGAGAATTCGGATTGGCATCCAACTCGACCGGCCCCTTGCCACCGATTGCTGCTAGCGTGTGTATTGAAGCTGCCAGCCCCAGACCTGACCCCATATAGTGAAGTGCACACATTACACCACGTGCGTCACTCTGCTTGCCTATCTCCACAGCACCACTAACCCCTCCCCATTTAGCAACATCTGGCTGTGCAACAAGTAGATGTCCTTGTTCCATGAAGGAAATAAACATCGGCTGCGATACAATGTTTTCTCCAGCCGCTATCGGTATAGCTATGGATTCAGCCAGTTGCGCCCAATGCTGCATTGGTGCGTCAGCACGCAGCGGCTCTTCGATAAAATCAATTGAGTAATCAGATAAAGCGGTCAGTGATCTGATAGCTGTCTGGACATCCCAGTTTTGATTGGCGTCTACCATGATGTTCAGCTGGCCTTTAGCAATCGACTCAACATCATGAAAAAGTTTGATGTCAGTTTCGAGATTCAGGCCAATCTTGAGTTTTACGCCTCGGTGCCCCGCTTCAATGATACTGCTCAGTGAATCCTCTAAAGTGTTTATATTGGGTGTGCTGGCATATGCCGGTACAGTAGACAACGGATTATCAGCGAGGAAATTTGCTAAAGGTAAATTCACACTGCGCGCAGCGAGATCGGCAAGGGCTGTGTCAATGCCTGCAAAACAGTGAATAAAAGGACCATACTCACCGGTATGAATGGCCATCCGAGCGGTTACATCTTCCAGTCGTGAGCGACAGTGGGCATAGTTACTAAAACTCTCTCCCATTAGATGGGGTGCTATCACATCTTCCAGCAAATTTAAGCGCGCAAGGTTTCCCCGCGGTGGAAAGTTACACCAGATCTCCCCCCATCCTGTCACCCCCTCTTTGGAAGTAATTGCAACCAGAACGGCATTTCGCACCGGCATAGATCCCAGGGAAGACACTGGCCCTGTGGGTGGGCGTACCGAAAGCGCGTAAGCTTCTATCCGATCAATCACTATCGGTTCGGCCACAATCGTTTCCGCATCTGTGCTGATATCTTCCATTACTCTGCTTAGTAACCCACTAACGTATTGCGTACAGACTGATTGAAATGTGCATCCAATGCAGCGAGTACGTCAGTCAGGTTCCGTCTGGATAAGGCATCAAGAATAGTCAGGTGATCCTGCATCGCGGCCATATTTGTTTTTCGGGGAGGGATACGGCGGTGAACTTGTCTGGCAATGCGGAGTTTGGTTTGTGTATATTCGTGCGCTTTGGCAACGGCTTTATTGTTGAGCGTAGCAACAATAGTTTTGTGAAAGTTTCTATCAAGCTCAAGAATGTGTTCATTGAGTGTTGTCAGATCCTCGGTTTCCGTCAGGTCACGCACTGCCTTTTGGTGTTTCAACGTTTGCCCGTCAATCCAGTCGTCTGACACATTGTCTACAAACGTCTCAATTGCGTGGGTTTCGATGATGACGCGAAATTGCATGTTCTCACGCATAAAATCAATATCTGGATAAATAATTTTAAAACCGGAGCGAGCTTTAACCTCGATCAAGTCCAGCTCTTCCAGCAGCACCAGCAACTCGCGCAGTGGTGAAAGAGACAACCCAAGTATTTCGCACAGTTCGTTCTGCCTTATGACATCCCCGAGGGTGATGTCTCCGCTCAGGATCGCCTTTACAAAGGTATCCAGATGGTTTTTATTCTGAGCGATTTTCATTTTGAAACAGGCGGAGACCACATGCACTTGCGATACATGTAAGCATAATCATCTACTTAAAGTAGATAGTCAATAGCACAAAGAACTAGTTTAGATATATTTAAAACTTGCCTCTTAGATATTATTCGGCTAATGTGCTTCAAAGCGGCATTTTGTAAGGCTTCCAGGGTCAAGATTGGTCGAGTGATGGCTAACGTTTCATTGACAAGTATCAAAAAACGATATGGCGCGGTTGAGTTATTCGACAATCTCAACCTGGAGATCAGGTCCGGCGAGTTTGTCGTGTTTGT
>CAZNOB010000331.1:0-4293 GCA_964574535.1 uncultured Granulosicoccaceae bacterium
ATGAATTTTTATCTAACCGGATTGACAAGGACAGTCGACGTAAAAAATTGTAAACAGGTGACTATCAATCCGCTTTCGCAGAAATCATTTTTCAAAAGTCATTTAACACAGTGGACAGGTTGTCTCTGAAGATTGATCAACCCGATTGATCTACTACAAGTGAAAATTCACCACGCATGGTATCGATATAGAGATTGAGTTGATCGACTTCCTGGGGCTCGAGCGGATCGTTGTTGAGAAATTTCTAGAGACATCATATATAAACGAGCGGGCGGAGAATTTTCATAAGCACCGTCGCCCTTAAGATCTGTTATAGGAAGTTGCCAAATTGATCGAAGATGCGCTGAAATCTACCCGTAATTTGCATCGACTTATTATTGGTGTGAGTCTGGCGGTGCTGGTGTTCTCTCTTTCCATGTATCTTGCGGAGGATAAGGTTCGCCAGAAGGCAGAGATTGATTATTTGATTGATGTAGATTTTCTGGCCTATGAAACATGGTTACAGAATACTCTGGATGCAGAAGTCCGGAAGAGATTGATTCCTGCGGTAAAGCCACTGCGCGATATGCTTGAGAACAGCAATCACCTGGTGTTTGAGCTGGATTCTATTGCAGATGTACTGGAGCAGTTTGCACACATCGGCAGGTTCGAGCTGAGTGAGTCCATCTTAAGTGATATGTCTGCTGCTTCGCTCAATGCACTTGACGCGTTGAATGGTTTGTCGCTTGCCCAGGATGTGCAAATCACGGTTCCGTTGGTAGACACGCTGATACCTCAGCTGGAGGAGTTTCTCAATCAGGAAAGTGGTGCCGGAAAGCGCATTGTTAATGCCCGTACTTCAGTATCTGATGAGATACCATTGCTTGTCACGTTTTTACCTGAGGCCGCCTCTTTGGCATCAATTGACTTTGAATTGGTGGATGTCTCAGCCGCAGCGGCGACACCGGTTTTTCAGGGGTTGTATGAATTTGAATTGTTGACATTGCCGAATACGTCTTTTATCTCATGGCTTCAGGCGCAAGGGCATGACCTGTATATCAGAACCTCATCGGGTGCGATGGAGTTTCTGCCAAAGCTAAAGCCGCTTCCGACAGGATTTACCGAGCAACCTCTTGGCGAGCTATCGTTGAGGTTGGCCGATGAAATAAAGGCTGCCGGGCCAGAACAAAGAAACCTTAAAATCCTTGGTACCGAAGTGCCGGGCAGATTGCTGATTTTTGCGGCCCCATTGATTTTGATTGCGCTGCTTTACTACTTTAAAAGTCACCTGTCACACGTGACTCACATGGCAAAAAATCATGCAGAGGAAATGGTCGGATTTTCATGGCTGCCGATAAATAATAGTGTGTGGCAGATACCCGGTACCACATTGAAATGGTCTGGCCACTTTGCTGAAGTTGTGCTGACCATTGGTGTGTTGCCAGTGGGTGCTTTGATCGTGATGTCGTTAAGATTGGGACTATTCGGAGCAATTGGCCCGGCCACAGCAATATTAGTTGTTATGAGTTGCGCGTTTGCAACGGCTATATGCTGGTTGTCACTGCGAGATATAGTAACGCTCAGGACGTATCTTTTCAGCGGTGACGAACTACGTGAATAGGGTGATTCTTCCCACAATTGACAACATTGACATAGACACCCATAGTAAAAGCTTCACTGCGAAGTAAGCATCCAATCATCAATGACAGACGGGTGCCAAAAAAAACGTTTGATGCTTTCTGTTTGCATAGTACCCTAACCCGGATTATTCACGAAATTGACGGCATCTCACTTGATCTTTGATTCCACAGCAAATTTTTTCTTTTGTAAATATCAATAAGTATTCAACGCAAGAAGAAAATACACTGTGAAAAACAAATCTCTGCGCGATATGCTCGCCATTTCATGAATAATCCGGGCTAATTGATTGTTTGTTTCATGCAATCCCTCTGAAACGAGGTTCGATTTTCCAATTCGTGGAAAATTGCCGAGAGTATACTATCTTTAAAACCTCGTCAGTGCCCCAATCTGTACAATTCCTTTAGTGAATATTTTGTATTTCGATTTCACTATCCTGTCTCAGCGGTTAGGTAATAAGATCGGTTTTAGATAGATTTCCGGGGGGGCGTTGGACGATGGCTTGCAGTCAAACATCTGGTACACTCATCGAAAACATGATATTGAAAATTCGATATAAGCCGTGCTGTAGTATGTTGAAAAGCTTTCGCAGGTTTTTTTTGGTGCCATCTCTGCTGTTTGTCAGTGCCTGCCAAATCATAGTCGACAGCTCGATACAATTGTCAGATGATTTTGTTGCCGGGGCAGATGAATATCTGTTGAAAACGCCAACATGGCGGTTCAGCGATAAATTCTACGAGGCTGAATTAGGTAACTATCGCGCCACACAAGTCAACACATCGCAGTTGCAAAAAGAAAAAGACACGAAAATATCCAGCGAAATTGAAGACTACTCACTTTACAATTTACTCTTCAGAGGCAGGTTACGGGTCGAAGGTTATCTTGTGGACAAGTTTGAGATCGCCCGAACGCAGGACTTCAGCTACCACATTGAGGATTCACAGGCGACTACAAAGATAGTTAGCACTTGTCAGTCTGCAGATCTGTTCCATAGAGAAATCGTCAAGAATAGAGTCTACAGTGCGGGCTCTAAGAAGCGTAAAAACAAGGGTGCATCGCTTGAGGGTAAGCGTTCGGAAGGCTGGGTCAGCACGGCGATGTCCTGCGATTTAGTGCACGGAGATCGCCACTGGCGCGTGAGTCTGGCTTCTGTTGATGATCAGCCCGCTCAGATCGAGGTTGAGTCTGAGGATGAGTCTTTTATCTTTGAAGAAATTTCAGGCCTTGAGCGGGTTTTAGCTAGTAGCAGTGGTGAGAAAACTACCGAGCATTTTGAAAACGGCACGCCATGGGAGTATTCGGGGGCGTCGATAAGTCTGCATAGCGAACAGGTTGGTGCCATCTCATTCACGAATCCAAATGCCAAATTCTGGATCGCAAGAGACCTTCCACTGGAAATGCGTGAGGTGTTGCTGGGAGTGGGGTATGGTCTGATTCTTTTTACCTGGCTCACCGATGATTGGGTTGGCCAAAAACCGGTAGCAATTGATCCGGATACCGATTGACATTGGCATATATGGACGCCCCATTGTATGTCAAGCAATATGTTACACCTAACTCTGAAAACACAGCGCATGCCTATGCTAATATTCGCTGGCGTTTGATGTGATAAAAATTTAAGCAAATAGCGCTTATCAGGACACCCACCCTAAAAGTAAGAGATAAAATGCAAACAAAAGACCGCAAGTAAGATGCTAGTATGTATATACAGTAGTGAGGAAGTGCCACCATTCCAGAGTCAAGGTATGCGCAGATAAGTTCCGGGGGAATACGTAAATTTCTGTTACTACGATTACTTGACTGGTTAGTCCAAAGTGAGCATACAGCGCTTTAGTGAATTCGGCGCTTCCGGCAATTCCTTGAAGCAAGATTCTAATATGGTGGAATGTTTAAGCCAGTGGCCGGTAGAACTACCGAGTGGTTGCAGGATGACAGTTGCACCGATATTTGCAGGCTTTAGCCGGGCAGATAATTATCATGCAACTGTTCCTTGATCACTGACTCGCTAAGCAGTTGATTAATAGTTTCTTCAGAATAGCCGAGTTCAATGAGAATTTCACGGGTATGCGTGCCTTGTTTTGGTGTTGGCTGGAGTAGTCTGATCTTTGCGTTCTGCAGCCGAACATGGGCTGGAGCGGAAAGTTCTACTGCACTACCTGCCGGATGATCAGTGATCCTAAGCCAGGATAATGTTCTCCCGTCATTCCAGACTAATTGCAGCTCTTCAGATTGTCCCTCTTGCAGATAACGGTTACTCACGTCCTGAAGTGAATCTACACGATGCACACCAAAACCGGATGCGGTAAAAACTTCTAACCAGTGATCGACCGGATAGAACGAGAGCTTTTGTTGCAGATAATGCTGCGTTTTTTTATCACTGTTCAGTACATCAGTGGTCAAATCCTCGAATGCTTTTATGTTAGTCAACAATGTTCTTTCAGCGGGCACCGCCGCGATGAATATCCAGCCGTCACTCGTCTGGTACAACCGGTACAGTGCGTGTTCTCCTAACGATTCCTGCCCGTGTGCTTCTTCTCCCGGCTGCTCCTGTTTTGTTCCAATCAATAAGGAGGCCTGAACTAATTGCGCGCCTTGCGCCAGTGAGGTTCTGACAAGATCGCCACGGCTGCGCATTGGTTCGCGCCGGCTGCGAAGCAAAGACAACGCCACACCAAA
>CAZNOB010000332.1:0-4238 GCA_964574535.1 uncultured Granulosicoccaceae bacterium
GCCGAGATGTGACGCCAGATTTTCTTCTGGCGTCGAATAGACACACTGCTATTTTTAAAAAGTTGCTCAAAAAGTGATTTGGAACTGTATACATAGCATATTCGTTAATA
Organism: uncultured Granulosicoccaceae bacterium; assembly: GCA_964574535.1. Lineage (GTDB taxonomy): Bacteria > Pseudomonadota > Gammaproteobacteria > Granulosicoccales > Granulosicoccaceae. The sequence continues at coordinate 111 of CAZNOB010000332.1, forward strand.
TTTACTTATCGCCTTATGAATAATCCAGGCTAGGGATTCCATAATTCGGACTGCGGGTGAAACTGGGACCAGGCAAACCAGAACGCCTGATGGCTTCCCAGATCAGTATCTGATTCATCAACGGCTCTTATGCCACCGGCCGTAAGTTTCAGCTGAATGTTTTCAAACTCCACCTTATCGCCACGGGAAAGAGCAACAAAGGCTGTGGCTCTTGGAAAGGCAATCGGTTTCCCAGATGCAGTAATTGCCCCGATCACGTCTTCATGTACTGGCAGTCGCGGATCGACATCTCCGACTGGAAAGATCGGACCATTGGCATCACGTCCATTTCGAAAATCAGGGTCGCGTCCAAGCGCGTATCGCTCCAGTAGAACGGTGGTATCCGGGTGTGCCTGCTTCCAGGTGCCCCAGTCCGCAGTGATAACCGTGGCCTGTTCAAGTACGAGTTTTTTTTCTGCCAGTGGGCCGGTTTCTGCGCGGCCCATAAAAGTATTAAAGATAGAGTTGGTTTTGAGATCATACATAACCTTGTTGGATCGGCTCAACAGGCCTGACGTGCGCATTACAGGTCGTTCAATGCCATCTGGCAAGTTGTCTGTGTAGAACGCCTGGGCAGCGCCACACAGCGTACAATATGGAATTCCCAGGTCGCGTCCGCCCAGAGTATCATTGACCATCTCGCGAACCTCCATGATCCGACGGGGATATGCACGTGCTTCGCCGTTTATTTCAATCCCGAATATTATGTCGTCGTCTTTCAGCCAGGTGGCATCTTCAGCGCTGCTGACCACAGGATTATCAATGGCAGGGATACAGTTACAGCCGTCATCAGTTTTGTTATAAGCGCGATTGTCGATCAATACTCCGCCCCACGATACAAGTCTCCAGTCGATATTGCCTTCGACAAACAGTTCATCCCAGCCTGGAATATTAAACGTGAAAATTGTGCGTTTGTAGTCAAGGTAATCAGGCGGGGCCGGGATGTTCCATGCCAGCAAGTGATTCGTTATATCGTGCCATGCATTTTGGGGTTCGAATGTTTTACCAAGCAACTCGGATGCGGTATTGGCAAGTTCAAGCCGGGGGCGTGTTTCTACAATAAACCGCAGCATGTCACTGATGATCCAGGCCAGCCTCGGGTCGGCTGACTTGCCTATGGCTTCGAGCGCCTGTTGCTGATTTTTATCCCAGACGGATAAAGCGATGCTATCAATAAATGCCACACGAGCAGCGAACTGCAACGCCGGAGAATGAGGTCCTTGTGGTATCGGTGGGGCTTCACCGAATTGTTCCACGACGTAATCTGGCAAAGGATCTGGTGTCTGTGCGAACAGAGGCGGCAGTAATGTACTGAATAGAAAAATCGCTGCAACCAGAAGTCGCAAATGAGAACGGTAAGCCATTGTTACCAGGTATCCTTGTCTAAAGGGTGAGGTGTCGGCAGGCGACAACGTAGTGTGCTGGTGATTATTCACTGAATGAAAAATTCAGGGGGCAATGATAAATATACGATAGCCTGCTCAGTTTGTCGCGATCGCTTAGGATAGCGCGCCAGTTAGAGTGGGTCATTGGTCTATCAGAGTGAATTTGTGTTCCGAGGTTCCCGAAAAATCCAGTGGTGTATTATTTCACCATAAATTGACATCACCCCATAGTACTCAAATACAGCATCGAGCCCTTGACTTTAATTTGGGTGAGTACATTTTCGCTGACACTGATCTGGTTCCAGTGGCTACGAGAAACTGTTGAAATCCAGTGCTGATGAAGGGGGTAGAGTAACTACATTCGCGCGTCGAGCATGGCTAGGTGCTGCGGTGTGAGTAGGCAGGGTGACGAAAATAGTTTGCGTTCGATAGATAGTTGCGACGCTGCAAAGCTTAAAATAGCACGTCAATAATTGGCGTTATATGTGGAGATACTTCAGGTTAAGCGAATGGGCTTGTTTGTGTGTATTTCCAGCGCAGCTATTTCACTACGTAATAGGCAGAAAACAACATTACCATGATTAATGCTGATCCCAGGCTCACGGCCATTTTTTTCCTTTTAACCGCGCGTTTGTCCTCGTGAATGTAGGAGTAAATGCGAACTTTGGTTTTTTTCTTATTCCGGTACATGCGAATAATCCCTTTGCAAATATGAAAATCGATTTTCAGAAAAACGGCTGCAATAGCGAAACCGCCGAGCTTGTTTGATTTATCATTTTCATGAATTGTTGCGTTTTTTGGCTTCCAGCCTGCTCAATTGACGTTGTTACGTGGGGATTTTGATATTCATCATGTGATTTTCATCACAATACCAAAGCAACTGCCCTGATCAATGTAAGATCGTAAATGTTGTGGAAAGGTGGGGTGAGGATCGTAAATCAAAGAGGTAAATTGCAGTCATTGATTTAGCAAATCTATTCTGTGACTATGACAGCCCATGTCAGAAAGTACCATCAGGTGAACGCTAAAAAATACGATATTGTGATCATTGGTGCCGGTATCGCGGGCATCGCCGCTTGCCATGCGCTGATGCGGGCGGGCGCCGGCAAAGTTGCACTGGTTGAGCGTGATTCGCCGCTAAGCCTGACAAGTGATAAATCCACTGAGTGTTACCGAAATTTCTGGCCAGGCCCTGACGATGCGATGGCTTTACTGGTTAACCAGAGCATTGACAGGCTACAACAGCTGACGGAAGAGTCTGGCAATCAATTTCAGTTACATCAGCGGGGCTACGTGTTTGCCACTGCACGTCAACAAGAGCTTGAGGTACTGAACAAACAGGCGCTGGAAAACGAACATTATGGCGGCGGTCAGCTCAGAATACACCCGCAGACTTCAGGTGGTTCATTATCTTACAGGGCGTCCCCCTCAGACGGATTTGATGCAACACTCGATGGCGCTGATATTGTTACCGACAGAGAATTGCTAAAAAAACATTTTCCGTATCTGACCGAAGACACTATTGGTGTATTGCACATGCGAAGGTGCGGCGTTCTGAGTGCCCAGCAACTGGGTATGTATCTGCTGGAGGAATCGCGCGTTCTTGGGGCTGACTATATTACCGGTGACTATGTATCATCTCAGACCAGTGCCGGGCGGGTTTCTTCGGTCGATATTAAAACCGTTGAAGGGCTTATTGAACTACAAACCGATGCGCTGGTGTTGGCCAGCGGGCCGCATTTAAAGTCGACAGGCTCGTTGACCGGTACGCAGCTACCGGTGGTTGTAGAGAAACACGTCAAGATTAGCCTGGCTGACAAGTTGGGTGTGATTCCTCGTGATGCTCCGCTGACTATATGGAATGATCCAACAGATTTATCATGGACAGCAGAGGAGCAGCAGATCCTTGCGGACTCTGCAGAGACCAGGCACCTGACAGAAACATTTCCAGCCGGTGTTCACGGACGACCGGTTGGTGCAGGGGATCAGGTGTTTTTATACTGGACATACGACTGTGAAGTCATGGATGAACCGGTATTTCCTATTGTGCCAGACCCCTATTATCCTGAAATACTGTTGCGCGGTATGGCGCGAATGGTACCTGGGCTTGCCGCTTATTTTGATCCTATGCCGAAGCCGTATGTGGATGGCGGTTATTACACCAAGGTGGCGGATAATCGTCCACTTATCGGGCCGATGGATGTGCCGGGGAGCTATGCATGTGGCGCTTACTCGGGTTACGGAATCATGGCGTCGTATGCAGGTGGTGAGTTACTGGCTGCCCATGTGATGGGGGATAGTTTACCTGGGTATGCGGGTGCGTTTGTTCCTGATCGATTTAGCGATGCAGAATATCTTGAAAGGATTTCGGGGTTTTCAGCTTCGGGGCAAATCTGAAAAATTAGCTTGCGATCATAGCGAATGGCTCAGCAGTATTCGATGTGTTTTGTCGCTTGTAATAGTGCATCAGGAGCAGGTTCACAAGCGTCGATTTAAAACCACCGGCACAAAATTTAGTGCTGTCGAGCTGCTGCCAATGACGCCACAATCGAGTATTGCTTCCGTATATTAACTAACTCTGGAGTCGCGTAAAATTCTGGCACGTAACCGCTGCGCTGCTTCTATAGCAGCATCTAAGGCGCTGTACTTACTTTTTCTGAATCTCACTTATAATGACCAGGCTCAATCCAGTAAAAATTCCGTG
>CAZNOB010000333.1:0-4206 GCA_964574535.1 uncultured Granulosicoccaceae bacterium
TTTCAGGATTTCTGGTCGAGAATAGGCCGCGATGTCTGGACTGAGACGGTTTGGGGCCCAATGGTAGACAACTTTGATCCTGCGCGCGCACAGGTTGCTGCCAGACAGATTGATCAACTGGTTGCACTCTACTTTCCAAACGGACGCCCCGAGGCAATCGACGCGGTGACGGTGTACCAGGATCATAACTATACAGGAATACGCATTGATTTAGATGTCGGCACATACAATTTTACTGACCTGGAAGCATTGGGTATTGGAAATGACAGAATCTCATCAATAAAAGTGCACGATGGTTATTCGGTATTTGCCTGCGCACATTCAACTAATGACTCATGCAGAACTATCTCTGCTTCTACAACATCGCTGGGTGAGCTGAACAACACTATATCGCACATTGAAGTAAGAAGATCTACAGGTGCTGTGCCCACAGTCACCTTGTACGGTGACAACCACTTTGGTGGCGTGAATGTAGATCTGCCTGTAGGTATTTACAAGGCGTCCGAGCTTGAAACAATGCGCATAGGCAATGACGCAATTTCATCAATAGAAGTATATGATGGCTACACAGTGTACGCATGCCAACACACTGCCCGTGACGGAACCTGCAGAAGCTTCACTGAATCCGCAGCAACACTGGGTCTGTTGAATGATCAGATATCATATATTGAAGTCAATAGATCCGCTGTCACTGAGCGAACGGTCACTTTATACGCTAATAGTAACTACAGTGGAACCAATGTTGATCTTACTGTAGGTGCGTACAATCTGACTGATCTTGAGTCCCTGGGTATTGGCAATGACAATATCTCATCTATAGGATTACACAACGGCTACTCAGCATACGCGTGTCAACACGGTGTTGGTGGAGGCGTGTGTAGAAGATTTACCGAATCTACGCCAGAACTTGGCTTATTGAATAACGAGATATCTTATATCGAGGTGACCAGACCTGCGGCTACTGTGCACAGCGACAACAATTATGGTGGTGTAAGCGCTGGATTGGCTATCGGTGTTTACGGTTTAGGCACTCTTGAGTCACGAGGTATTGTGAATGATACTATCTCATCGATTCAGGTTCAGGATGGCTTTGCAGTGTACGCATGCGAACATGGTGGGGGTAACGGACGCTGTGAGGAATACATCAACTCCACACCATCACTCGGCACACTGAGCGACAGCATATCTTATATTGAAGTAGTCGAACATCTGCAAATAGCACGAGCACAGACTGATACCGATGCTGATGGCATACCTGATGTCGTAGAACTGGCTGAAAACACTGACCCCAATGATGCCAGTAGCGTTAGTGATTCAAATAATGATGGCATCCCTGACATCAATGACACGGACAGCGATAACGATGGCATCTGGAATGTGAACGAGCAAGGTGGCCCTGCCTACTATGATCGCGATCGCGACGGGGTGCCCGCTTACCTGGACGACAATGACTACGATGAAGCCATAGGCGACGATGACAACGCCGTTCAAGCACTGTTCGATCCGGATAGAAACGGCATTGCTTCCTTTCAGGAAGGAGCCGCGTCTACAGAGGATTTTGACGCCGATCAAGTGCCGGATCACATCGAAGAAATTCAAGGTACTGATCCAGCTGATGCCAATAGCTTCAATGATTTTGATCAGGATAAAATACCTGACTACATCGATACCGATGACGACAACGACGGTATTCCCGACAACATCGAGGGCAGCGCTGATGCCGATGGCGACGGCAAACCCAACTACCTCGACACCGATAGCGATGGTGACGGTACCAATGATCAAAACGAAGGTACGGCTGATGTTGACGGTAACCTGATACCCAACTTTCTTGACAACGCCACACAAACTACTTTGCCAACGGATGACCAGGATAACGATGGTATTGCCGATGAGGTAGAAGGCGCGTGGGACGCTGATATTGACGGCATTGCCAATATGCGTGACACCGACAGTGACAACGACGCAATCCCCGACTCCGTAGAGACCAACGCTGACCTCGACGGTGATGGAATTCCGAACTACCTCGATACCGACACCGACGGGGATTCAATCTCTGACCTGATAGAGGGCGATGACGATGTAGATGGAGACTCGCTGGGCAACTTTATGGATCAGGACAGCGACGCAGATACCATTCCCGATAGCATTGAAACCGATGCAGACCTTGATGGTGATGGAGTTGCTGATTTTATCGACAGTAACAGTGAAGATCCGGCTACGCCAGCAGAACCGCAATCCGAAACGTCTGCAGAACCGCTGTTAAAAACAGGAACGGGTAGTATCGATCCTCTTCTGATGCTAATCATGATGGTTTCCATGATAGTCTTATTGAGAGACCGATGGCGAATAGGCGTGGTAAGGTAATTTTAGAGATCCAGACGAAGGTAATCGCTTCAAAATTCCCGACGCCTTGTGAATCAATAACGGCTCGGAGTCTGCTTGATAGAAGTGGACATCCCTGCCGGAGGCCTTCATTTTTAAAAAACCAAAAACGATATGCCCTTCAGGCGGAGTCACTTTTCAAACGCCGAAAAAGTAACCAAAAGTCGCCTTGCGACTATTCAGCCTGGAGTCTGTCCGAGAATGAGGGTCGTAGCGAGGATGTGAGATTTTGAGTCTTTCCTGGACAGACTCCTTGGGTGCCTTCGGCATTTTGCGAGAGATCGTTCAAGTGGATAGCGCTTGCAGCCATTCATGGCTGACAGCGATCTTTTGAAGAGCGTGGTTGCTCATCTGTCCTGAAAATGATCGATTATTCCTATCACCTATGGCGCTCCGTCAGGGCGCGTTCACAGTGGCAGAGAGTTCCGCCGCGTGGACTCCTGGCCGGTACTGGCAATAAGATCAGCGTTCCGATGTGGCCACACTAAACCATGTGTAAGATTCTCGTTGTTAGAAAGAAATATTAGGGATGTCTTTAGAGACGGAACTCTAATCACATACGTCTCAAAGCCTTCAAACGAGCCGCCATGGTAGCTGAACTTCTTAGCGTTTGTTGCAGATAATTCCTGACCATTTCCATAGTCGATTGACTTACCCGTCGTTAACTTTCCTCTTTCTGTAAGCCTGCTGATAACTCCCGACGGCAACCTGGTATTATTGTGCATATTGATTTCCCACTTCACCAAATCGTTTATACTAGACAATACCCCTCCATCACCTACAGTGCACGAATTCTTCAGAAACGCGTAATACGTTTTGGAGCGCGGTTCCGGTGACGTATAGCTTGCAACTCTGTTCCGAATTACTTTGTTACGATCATCGTCGAATACGGTGTGTTTCATTCCGACAGGATTGAAAATCTTCTTCTTCGTGTAAATCGATGTCCTTGATCGTGACACTCGTTTAATCACCTCAGCTAACAAGATGTAATTCGAATTGCTGTATAAAAAGCGTGAACCGGGTGAAAATCGTAGATCCTCAATATTTGAAATTATTTTCAATATATCTTTGTTATCAAAATAGTCCTGCCATTGCATGTTTATCTGGCAGTTAAGGTACTCAAAATAATCAGGAATTCCGCTAGTATGATTAAGAAGGTTCTGAATTGATATTTTTTCACCGAAGTGACTGACCTCCCCTATTACGTCACTCACACATTGCCCAAGCTGTAGTAGGTCATCTTCCACAAGATTGAGAATGCTTGCGGCAGTGAATTGCTTTGAAACCGAGGCCAGGTAGTACAACGAATCGCTTGTCAGTGGCGAACTGTGTTCGATGCTGGCCAAACCATGGTTAAGCATGTATTCAACTTCACCGTGTTGAACTATAGCTAGACTGAAACCGGGCTCAGTCTCTGGATTAATCCGTTCTTTGAGAGCCTCAAAGACATCTATCTGCTTCGCTATATCCATGTGATTTATACCTACTTTTAATGCAAGCGGAGTGATAATAATAATTCGATAACCTGAACTTGAAGTTGACACAGGCTCTGAGGCACTCGCGGCTGCGCAGCAATCGCAAGTGACAAGCTCATCGAGCGGTTAGGCCTGCACTCAGCATGTGTTTTCGTATTCTGCTTAATGCCATCGTAGACTCAGCGAACTCACCCCAGGCAGGCCACACGTGCCAAAGACCATTAACCACATGAAGTTCTGCGATTCCTGCAGAAGATGTGACTTTTTTAACCAGCCTAATTGTATCGTCTAACAAAATCTCATTATCATCAACCATGACAAGCAATGGAGGCAATTCCTTCAAATC
>CAZNOB010000334.1:0-4130 GCA_964574535.1 uncultured Granulosicoccaceae bacterium
TGTAGTGTGTTTCCCAGCCTTCCTGAAACAATGCCTGTTTGGAGAACTTTGGCTTTGGATCGATAATGATAATCCTGCTGTCATGCAAGCCGCGTGTTTTTAATACATGTGCCATCATTGAAACGCGTTCATAAGGGCCCGGCGGACAACGGTAGGGGTTAACAGGTGGCACAACCACAATGTTTTCACCGTTCTGCAGTGCATCCAGCTTTGATTTTAATAGCTGTGTTTGCGGACCAGCTTGCCACGCGTGCGGCGCGATGCTGGCATCCTGCACTGAATACCCGGGCAGACTGTCGTAGTTCATATCAATTCCCGGTGCCACGACTAAACGGTCGTAACTGACACTGCGGCCATCTTCAAGCTTTATCAATTTTGCGGCTCGATCAACTTCGGTGGCCATGCCAATAACCACATTCACGCCGTAGTTTGCAGACAGTTTGTCATAGCGATGGGTAATAGAATCGAAACTGCGAAAATCACCCAGATAGAGGTTGGAAAAAAAGCAGCTGGTGTAAGTATCAGATGCAGAAATAAGAGTAACATCAATATCAGCACCAGCATCTTTGGCGATGTATCTGGCGGCAGTGGCACCGGCAGCGCCTCCACCAATCACCACTACACCGGGTTTTGACTGCGCCGCTGATTTCAGCGGGATCGTCAGGGCTGCAGCACTTGCCCCAATCAGAGATCCAAATTGCCTTCTGTTCAAGTTTTTCATTGTTGCTCCAGTTTTACTGACCCTCTTGTATTTAACCCGGTACTGTACAACGCTAACGCGGCCCAAATACAGAAAAAACCTATCCACTCCGTTGATGTGATAGCTTCCTGATACACCAGCCAGCCAATTAAAAACTGTATGGTCGGCGTGAGGTATACCAGCAATCCGCTCAAACTCAATGGCAAGGCTCTGGCCCCTTGTGCGTATAAAATTAGCGGTATTGCTGTAATCAGGCCACCCAGCGCCAACAGTAACTCTGTCGATTGAAACGGGCTTTGGTAATGCAACAGATCACCAATCGACAACCACCACAATGCAATAGCAGCAGCCGGCACCAATAAAAGGGTTTCTATAAATAGTCCGTTAATCGGGCCGGTAGAGGCTTTTTTACGTGCCATTCCGTACAAACCAAATGTGGTCGCAAGCGATAATCCAATCCACGGCACCACACCACTTGCGATAATCATCACCAGTACTCCCGCAATAGCAAGACCTATTGCAAACCATTGCCTGGTGTCCGGCCGTTCACCAAAAACCAGATAGCCAAGTGCCACACTGACCAGCGGTGACAAAAAATACCCCAGACTGGCATCGATCACATGATCGTTAACAACTGCCCAGATATACACCAGCCAGTTAGCTGCTATTAATGCCGATGAAAATAAATGACGTGAAATCTCTGCCGGGCTGGTCAACACACGGGTTACGATGTTGCGCCGCTGCGAGGATCCCGCCACGAGTATTGCCAGAACCACGGCACACCAGATATTTCGATGGGACAGCACCTCCAGCGGCCTGACGTGCTCGAGCAGTTTCCAATAGATTGGAAACAACCCCCACATGATCTGTGCTACAACTGCGCTGATCACACCAATTTTAAAAGTTGACACTATTTGTCTTTACCGCCCCGTCCAGCCGCCACAGAGCGGAAAAACCTGGCCGACAAAACAGTCTGCGGCATCACCACACAAATAGGCTGCAAAGCTTGCATCTTCATCCCTGGTCACCAGCCTGCCTAACGGTACCTCACGTTTCAAACGCTGCAGAAATGCCGGATTTTCCTGTACCGCCGCAGGAAAGTAGGTTTCGTTATCAACAAAGTTCTGTGCAATTGCATTCACCTGTATATTGTGTCGCGCCACCTCCACACCGACAGCCTGAATGTAGGAAATCTGTGCTCCACGCGCAGCACAGTAGGATGATGTCTTATTCATACCCTTCAATGCGGCTGCACTACCCATCAACAAAATCTTTCCGCGCTTGCGTTCAATCATGCCTGGCAGCACAGCGCGCGTCAGCCATTGCAGCGGATCGACCATTTCCCGGAATACACTTTGCCATTCACTATCAGTAACATCAGTTGACAGTGTTTGCGGTGCAGGTATGGCCAGATTAGCGACGAGCGCATCAATCTGCCCTGCTCGATCAAGCACATCGTGCACTTCTTGCTGAGTCGCCAATGCCTCGCTGCTTGCGATGACGTCAGCCCCGGCCGCGGCCAACACCTCACAGAGCGCAGGCCCCATAAACCGGTCGGATTGAGTGACAATGACTCGTTTCCCTGAGAGATAGGTCGAGGATACAGATTGCGTCATGATATACAGCCTCCGGTGTGCTGGATCAAAAATAGGCATATGAGCATTTGTCACCTGGCTCGCCCACACTCAAATAGATTATGCAGCAATGCTCGAAGACTATTGCCATTGTTTTAATTTTAGGAGTTCTATCGAGAGCTTTAAGGCAGTTGCGGACCAATGACAACCCCGCCAGGTCGACTGGTATAAGTGTACATAGAGCACGCTCGGGATTCGATCGACACAAGAGATAGTGCACGTCACCTCAATAGATAACCTCCCGCAGGCGTAAGGTGATGGCTGTTTAATGGACCCAGCTCAACCGTTTTCGCGTAGGTACACACCTTCGTTAATTCCTGATGCGACTGATGAAACACCGTTTACAAACAACGAAGTGATCGGTTCGACATGCTGCTCATCGATGACGTAAGACCTTTTCAGAGCTAACTGATCCAGCATCAGTAGAAGCGTGTATTCGTTGCTGCCGATTTTTCGATCCATTACTGTGGTCAGCAAACTGCCACCGGCGCTGTAATTAAGGTTTTTTATAGTGAACCCGTTTCTAATCAGAGATCTCTCTACCGCAAGGTCAAAACGAGTCCTGGCGTCAGGCATACGGACCACAAAACTGCCGGTCTTTACATGCTCCAGGTGCGACAGAGCCGACACCAGATCTTCAGCAATAAGCACCAGGGGATTGGCAATAGAATGGCCGCGCTTTACCTGAAAAACTTGCGGTTGTTCAGGCAATTCAGGTATCGGGAGTAAAGGCAGGGTGCCCCCTCCCTGATAAGCACAGGACGACAAAGAAAGACAAATCACTAACGGTGTCAACAAGTTTTTATTCTTGTCAGGAATCAATCTCTAAATCCCGTTCGCTGGTTCCAATTATTCAGAATCAAGCCCATCACTAAATCACCTGAAGAGTACATTTGGTCAATCAAATAACACAGAATCAAGGCCATGCGATTGCTCACAGAACAATGCTAGCCATACCCCCAGTGACATTCCGCTTCGCCCTGAAAACAGCGCTGGCAAAATGTTGGTTACCTAGCATTCCCGCACGGTACTTCTGGATGCGGGCGATCCAATGATATGCGGTTTAAACAACACCCCGGCAAGCGGGTTGGCGTTTTTACTGTATCTGCGGCGAACCAGCAAATGCGCTTCCGGCAGAAGCAACAGGAGTACTAACATTGTTACCTGTAATCAGGAAGTTTACCGGTACCAAACACGGTTTTCCCTTATATAAACTTAAATTCTGCGTGTCCGCAGCGATTTGATGACATCACAGGTAAACCTTGCCAGACATTCTTAAACCATCGCTTTCAGGTCGTCCTTGACGATAGCCCTGAATCGAACCTCCAGAGTAACGGAATTATTTCCGAAGGCCAATTTCAGACGGAATATTTTCCGTACTTTATTCAGTAATGTCGAACCAATCACACGACAGCACCTCGTGTAAAACATAATGACGACACCGGAGCATTAAAACTAAATGTTTGCTGTCTTCCCGACAATCAATGACTTAAACCCCGGGCGACCCAAAAGCACATCGTAGCCGGCATTGGTAAAGATAAGCGTATACACCAGTGAAGCAGGCTTCAGTTGAGCTCGCTGGTAACCACAATTTTGTGAATTACTTCACAATACGAAAAGCCACCGGACCGAGCTGTTCTACGCGGGTTTATAGTCTGCGTCCGAGCATTAATCTGCAGAAAACAACCGAGACACTCAGCTGTTATACTTCGGTTCCCAACTGCCGCTACGCTTAAACAGGGTGTACCCGAAAGCGCTTACCTGCCAGAATGCAGACACTATTTTTATACACAGTC
>CAZNOB010000335.1:0-1632 GCA_964574535.1 uncultured Granulosicoccaceae bacterium
GGACTGGTTTATGTACCTGAAGATCGCGGCAGGCAAGGTGCGATCACGGCGCTGCCAATAGTCGACAATATAGCGCTGCCGTCACTGACCGCGACTTCAAATAAAGGCTTCGTACGAATGGCAAAGGAATACGCTTTGGCACGCGAGTACACCCGGCGCCTTGAATTGAAGGCAGCCGCACTTGATCAGAATGTGGCCGAGCTATCCGGGGGCAACCAACAGAAAGTTGTTATCGCCAAATGGCTGGCAACCCGACCTGCTGTCATAATTCTTGATGAACCCACCAAGGGTATTGATATCGGCTCGAAGGCAGCTGTGCACGCATTTATGCGAGAGCTCGCCTCTCAGGGTCTGGCTGTCATTATGGTGTCTTCAGAAATTCCAGAGATCATTGGTATGTCAGATCGCATTATTGTGATGCGAGAGGGACGACGCGTGGCAGAGTTAAACCAGAAGGAAGTAACACCCGAGGTTCTGGTCAGGGCTGCTGCAGGTATTGAAGAGGCCAGCGCTGCATGATGCCGTTTAAACTCTCCCGCGATATGGTGCTGACGCTGGCACTGGTTGCACTGGTCGGCGTGGTGTATTTTCGATTTCCAGAGTTTGCGTCGGTAAAGTCCCTGACCGGTGTGTTCAACGATACATCAATACTGATTATTCTTGCCCTCGGTCAGATGGCGGTCATCCTGACCCGTTGCATCGATCTCTCCATGGCATCCAATCTGGCACTGGTAGGCATGTGTACCGCCATGCTTAATGCGGCATTACCCGCACTGCCAATTCCTTTGCTGGTGATCATCGCATTATTGTTAGGGGCGTTTTTAGGAGGCATAAACGGGCTACTGGTGTGGAAGCTCGATATCCCGCCAATTGTTGTCACACTGGGTACGCTGACCATTTTTCGTGGCATCATTTTTTTAATCTCTGACGGACAATGGGTGAACGCCCATGAGATGAGTCCGGCCTTTAAGGCACTACCCCGATCCGAAATTCTTGGCCTGCCGATTCTATCGTGGATTGCACTGATCTGTATTTTATGTATGTATGTATTACTAACGCGCACTCCGCAAGGTCGTGCGTTCTATGCGGTGGGTGGCAATCCGGATGCCGCTGTTTACACCGGCATTAACGTAGGGCGCAGCCGCTTTAACGCGTTTGTATTATCGGGTGCACTGTCAGGTATTTGTGGTTATTTGTGGGTTTCCCGCTATGCGGTGGCCTATGTTGATATCGCGGCTGGCTTTGAGCTTGATGTAGTTGCAGCCTGTGTGATCGGTGGTATTTCTATTGCCGGTGGTATGGGGACAGTTGCTGGTGCGGTACTGGGGGCCTTGTTTCTGGGGGTTATAAAAAATGCCCTGCCGGTAGTGAATATATCTCCGTTCTGGCAGCAGGCGATATCCGGTTCGGCAATTATAATTGCAGTGATATTCAATGCTCGATCAGAACGTCGTCAGGGTCGCATCATTTTAAAACAGGCCGAGCAAATATGAACAGCGTGCACTCACCGGATAGCATACCGGACAGACAGCGCAGCCGGTGGCTGCGTATGGTTGCCAGCTGGGAGTTTTTATTGCTTGGCGTGGGTGTGGCGATTTTCTTTTTAAATGCTCAGGCCTCTCCGTACTTCCT
>CAZNOB010000335.1:1732-4121 GCA_964574535.1 uncultured Granulosicoccaceae bacterium
TTTTTTATGTGTTATTGCATAGAACCTCTTTTGGTCGCAGCGCACTTGCCATCGGCAATAATCCTACTGCAGCACTTTTCTCCGGTATTCGGGTTGCACGGGTTAAGTTTATTTTATTTGTATTAACCGGCGTGATGGCAGCCGTGGCTGCGGTATGTCTGACCTCGCGTCTGGGCTCTACGCGACCCTCTATTGCCGTAGGCTGGGAGCTTGAAATCGTCACAATGGTGGTACTTGGCGGGGTTAATATACTTGGGGGGTCCGGCACTATTCCCGGTGTAGTGATCGCCGCTATTGTGATGGGTATGGTGACATTCGGCCTGGGCCTGCTTAATGTGCCGGGTATTGTGATGTCTATTTTTGTCGGGCTGTTATTGATAACGGTCATTGCCCTGCCCATCATCATAAAGCGCGCTCGTCAACGCGCGTAACAGCATAGCCTATGAATGTTATTGTCATTGATCTGGGTAAAACCAATTCGAAGGTGGCACTGGTTGATACCGCGCAAGCAAAGGAAATACAGGTAGTCACGCAACCAGCCGCTGTCAGCACGCAGGCACTGTATCCGTGTATTGACCACGAATCAATTGCAGCATTTATTTTTAGTTCGCTGCGACAGTTCACTAAAAATCACCGCGTCGATGCCATTACTGTCACCACACACGGAGCAACAGCCGCACTACTTGACGCCAATGGCGATCTGGCACTACCTGTACTTGATTACGAGTTCCGCGGGGTCGATGAGTCACGCCCTGCCTACCAGAGTGAAAGGCCACCGTTTTCAGCCACCGGATCACCAGCTCTGCCTGGCGGGCTCAATATTGGTGCCCAACTCTACTGGCTGCAAACAAATTATCCGAAGCAATTTTCCGCAGTTACAACAGTACTGACCTGGCCGCAATACTGGGTCTATATATTAACCGGTGAAAAACATAACGATGTCACTTCACTGGGCTGCCACACTGATCTTTACGAACCGCGCCAACAGCAATATTCCACCCTGGTTGACGCCATGCACTGGCGATCATTAATGCCACCGACCAGAAACTCAGGACAACTGACGGGCCCGGTTTTACCAGCTGTTGCCAAAAGCACAGGCCTGCCATCATCAACCCCGGTCTACACAGGCATTCACGATTCCAACGCTTCACTGGTGCCTCACTTGATTACCCAAACCGCACCATTTAGCGTGGTATCTACCGGCACCTGGTTTATCACTATGTCTATTGGCGGGAAGCAGATTCCACTTGATGAAAACAAAGACACCCTCCTCAATGTAAATGCGTACGGAGACGCCGTACCATCAGCCAGATTTATGGGGGGGCGCGAACGCGACATTCTGGGTGTCAGGACAGCAACTGCTGAAGAAACACTGGATATACTGCTGAGCCATACAAACCCGCCACTGCTATTGCCATCAGTGGTGCCTGACACCGGCCCCTACCCCACAGCTTCAAACCACTGGGTCAATGCGGCTGAGCAAGCCGAACTTCACGATTGCGCAGTGACCCTATACCTGGCATTAATGACGAATGAATGCCTGCAACTAATCGGCGCTGAAGGACCAACCTATATCGAAGGCCCGCTGGCACATGACCATCAATACGCACAAATGCTAAGTGCTGTAAGCAACCGCCCGGTGTTCATCAGTGATTCACAAACAGGCACCAGTGTGGGTGCGGCAATGCTAATCAGTACACCGGATACAGCACACGAATACACCGAAGAAGTACTCAATCAGAACAGAAAGAAACAAATGCAGGACTACGCCCGACAGTGGCAACGGCTATTGCAAAATCACGCTAAGTGAAATACCCGATCCAGTGGCTCGACGACCGGTTCGTTGTTTGCGTCACTGGCCATAATATCCGCCATATGCGCCCACCAGCGCTGCATGATCGGGTCCAGAGGCAGCTTGTCCATCGTGTGATCAGCGGTGCGACGCAGCACGGCGAACAGGCTATTAGTGTCTTCGTGTAAAAAAATAGAATAGTCACTGATGCCAGCCTGCTTTAACAACTCAACCAGTTCCGGCCAGATTTCATCATGACGCCGGCGGTACTCTTCCGCCTGCCCGTCGTTCAGTTGCATACGAAATCCAATCTGCTCCATAGCTCCCCCGCGGTATTAGTGACTGCAACATCCAGACTAATAAAAATAAGTCAATTGATAGAAGCGCCTGCATTTCCAGGATAGTCTTGTAAAACGTTTTTCGGCTTCCATCTAACAAAACAATAAGCACCTGATTCTGGCGCATTTAAGTATTTTCAGCAACATCCGACGCTGGCTAGTAAAAGGTAAACGTACGACAACACGAAGCGTCCCACCTGCCCCTTCGCTCTTGCTCTTGCTCTTGCTCTTGCTCTTGCTCTTGCTCTTGCTCTTGCTC
>CAZNOB010000336.1:0-4108 GCA_964574535.1 uncultured Granulosicoccaceae bacterium
CTCACTACCAACGACACAACACCGGTAATCGAAGGAACGGCTATTGTTGGATCAGGTGAAACCCTGTCGGTTACTGTCAATGGCGTGACCTACATAGCGGGTGACGGCAATCTGATCGACAATGGTGATGGTACATGGTCACTCTCAATCCCGACACCCACCACTGAAGGCCTGTATGATGTTACCGCCACCATCACCGACATTGCAGGAAATAACAGCTCCGACCCAAGCTCAACTGAACTACTGATTGACACCACACCACCCCAAACTCCCACAGTAGCACCGCTGTACACCAATAACCCAGGCCCGACAATCTCAGGCAATGCCGTTGTTGGACCGGGTGAAGTACTCACTGTAGAAGTTAACGGTGTGATCTATACACAAGGAGACGGTAATCTGGTTGATAACGGCGATGGTACGTGGGAATTGTCACTCCCGGCTACACTGACTGACGCAAGCTATGAAGTCATCGCCTCCGTGACCGACGCTGCCGGTAACGTCAACACTGACACAAGCGTTAATGAACTGGTGGTTGATCTGACGGCGCCGATTGTCCCGACTGTTACAACACTGACTACCTTTAACACCACACCTGTGATATCAGGAACTACGTCGACGGTAGCTGGTGAAACCTTCACCGTCACTGTGAACGGCATTACCTACAATACGGGTAACACAAATCTGATCGTCAATGCAGATGGCACATGGGATTTGACAATACCAGCCACCAACGCACTGCCAGACAATACTTATGAAGTCACCGCAACAATCACCGATCTGGCGGGTAACTCCACCACTGACACCAGCGCCTTCGAACTTACAGTTGATACCAACCCACCGGTTGTTCCAACAGTAGAAGAACAAATCACCAACAACACGACGCCCGTGATATCAGGCACGGCCACGCTTGCACCTGGCGAGACACTTACAGTCACCGTTGACGGTATCACCTACACTGCCGGAGACGGAAACCTGATTGATAATGGTGATGGCACCTGGAACCTTACCCCGCCAACAGCACTGGCTGACAATACTTATCCGGTCACCGTGACTGTTATCGATGCTGCCCGAAACTCCAGTATAGATGTCACCACCACTGAGCTGACTGTCGACACGGATGCACCAGCAACCCCACTCGTCACATCACAGATTACAAATAACACAACGCCCGTCATCAAAGGTAGCGCCACAGTGTCTCCTGGTGAGATATTCAGCATTACCGTAGGCGGTGTCACCTATACTGCAGGCGATGGTAACCTGATTATCAACGGCAATGATACATGGACTCTTCCAATACCAACACCTCTGCTCGAAGGCTCATACGACGTCATCGCAACTGTGACAGACACTGCCGGTAATTCTACCGGTGACACCACCAGTGGTGAGCTTGTTATTGATTTAACTGCTCCGGCAGCGCCAGGAGTGACCAATCTGGTCACTGCAGATACCTCACCGGTTATTGAAGGCACTGTAGACCGCCAGGCAGATGAAGTGCTGACAGTTGAAATTAATGGTGTGATCTACACGGATGGAGACGGCAATCTGCTCAGCAATAACGATAGAACATGGCAGCTGGCTATTCCAGCAGCAGACAGCTTGATAGAGAATCTCTATCAGGTCATTGCGACTTTGACCGACGCCGCCGGCAACTCATCCATTGACCCGGGCATTAATGATCTGTTGATAGATATCACCGCACCCGCAGCTCCCGGAGTCACCAGCCTGACTACCAACGACACCACACCGGTAATCGAAGGTACCGCTACCCTCGCCGCTGGCGAGATGCTTTCGGTGAATGTCAACGGAATCACCTACACAGCAGGCGATGGTAATCTGGTTGACAACGGTAACGGCAGCTGGACACTATCTATACCATCACCTGTCGATGAAGGGATATATGATGTTACCGCCACAATCACTGACATCGCTGGTAATATCAGCACTGATCCGGGATCTACTGAGCTGCTGGTAGATACAACTGCGCCCACCATTCCGACTGTTACGCCACAGGTGACCACTAACACAACTCCAGTGATCAGCGGTACCGCTAATGCCGGACCGGGTGAGCAGTTAACTGTCTCTGTTAATGGAGTCACCTATACCGCCGGCGATGGCAATCTGGTCATTTTTAACGACGGCAGCTGGGAGTTGTCAATTCCGATCGAACTGACAGAGGGCACCTATGACATAGTTGTTTCAGTAACCGATGCCGCAGGCAACGTGAGCACTGACACCAGCAGTGAACAATTAGTCATTGATACTAGCGCACCGGTATCTCCCACTGTCAATACATTGGTAACAAACATTACTACACCAGCTATAGCTGGTACCGTGACACTGGCCGCGGGTGAATTACTTACGGTTACAGTAGATGGAATACCGTATATCGCAGGAGATGGCAACCTCATTGTAAACAATGACGGCACATGGAATTTAAACACACCGACCCCATTACCGGAAGGCAGTTACAATGTAATCGCATCTGTTACAGATTCTGCAGGTAACACCACAAGTGACTCGAGCACTGGCGAACTTATAATCGATACCTCGGCCCCCACAGCACCGACCATTGAGTCATTAACAACCACGGACTCTACGCCAACCATTACTGGCACCGCAGACATCGGTCCAGATGAAACACTGAAAGTGACAGTAGACGGCACAAGCTACACCGCTGGTGATGGCAATCTGGTCGTCAACGGTGACGGCAGCTGGAGCCTGAACATACCTTTTGCCCTACCAACAGATACTTACCAGATAGAAGCAACAGCCACCGACTCTGTCGGCAACACATCAGTCAGCTCAACGGGAACTCTGACTATTCAAGCTGTTTTTCTGGCTGACTTTGACAACGATGGCGTGCCGGATGCGACAGATCTGGATGACGACAACGATGGCATCCCTGATCTTATCGAAGGACAGCTTGACACAGACGGCGACGGACAACCGGACCATCAGGATCTCGATACCGACAACGATGGTATCGCAGATATTATCGAGGTAATAGGAGAAGACAACAACAATGACTACCAGGTAGATGATTTCATTGATCAGGACAATAACGGCTTGTCTGATGAGCTGCAGTTGTTTCCTCTGGAACTTGTAGATACAGACGGCGATCTGGTTGCCGATTTCAGAGACCTTGATTCAGATAACGATGGATTGACCGACTTGTTGGAAAGTGGCGGTATAGATCCCAATAACAACGGCCGCATTGACAGCTTTACTGACGATGACAACAATGGTGCAGATGACCAGGCCCAAATCAACGGACCAGCCGGTCGCGATACAGATGCCGACGGCATAGCTAATCGATTAGACCTGGACTCAGACAATGATGGAATTTTCGACATTGTAGAGTCCGGTGCTGCAGACCAGAGTAACGATGGTATCGTCGACTCCTTGCAGGATACGGATCTCGATGGCATACCAAATAGCGTAGACTCAGATATAACCGGAGGTAAAGATTCCGATGGTGACAGCATAGACGATCAATTTGATGCAAGCATTACCGGCGCATCAGACACAGACGGCGATGACATAATTAACTCCGCAGATCCGGATGCCAATGGTGACGGATTGACAGAGGTTTTATCGAACAGTTTTACCATCGGGGAAGCACTACCAGATATAAACGGCAACGGTACCGAAGACGTACTGGAACCTGCAACCGCGCTAATCAGAACAGGACTCCGGGGCTATGGCGGCTGCAGCGCGTATATATCTGTCAGCCCTGTTGGCAAACCTCAGTTTGATCCGATGTTGATCATACTAGCAGTATTAAGCGGCGTATTTCTACGGCGCCGACATAAGTAACTAGAGTGTCGTGCGGGAAGTTCGCTAACAAACTTTTCACAGCCACAGTTGTCTTATTTACGATGGAGATCTTCCTACATATTGATAGAACCGTCTTAAACTTCGAATTCGATGATAATTGTAGTGCCTTTCTGAAGGTTACTTTTTACGGAAAACCGGCCATTGATCAAGACAGCTTGCTCTTCCATGCCACGAAAACCATAGTGTCCCGGCTTTGGTTTTGACTGAGTAAAGCCAACCCCGTTGTCCGCAATAGTCAACTGAAACTGGTTTTGTTCGGTTTTTTGCGACG
>CAZNOB010000337.1:0-4102 GCA_964574535.1 uncultured Granulosicoccaceae bacterium
CCGTTCTTTTATGCTTCTTTTATCTGTCACTTTGCCCAGCAAAGGAGATTCATCTGTATTATTACTGTTTGCACGTCTTGTCTTGAAATCTTGGAACCACCAAATAAATTCGTCTGAAACTCGCACAATTATATTGACACCCCTTTCTCCATCTATTTTATTAGTAAACGCTCCAATTGTTGATGAGACTCTGTCAAGATTAAATTGCTTGTTATAAAAGCTCTTCTTATATGTCTGAGAGAAATTCTTACCGAGTGTTTTTTTAATTGCAATTCCACCAAATGTCTTTAGGCCATCACCTTCAATTGCAGAAACTTTGTTAGTAACTTTTTGCATGCGTAGAGATTTTAATTCAACCCAGGTTTCAAGAGAGTTATTAGTGGTTGCATCACCAGTTTCTAATATGATATCCACACGTCTCTTTTTATCACGATAACGCTTACTGAATACTGGTGTATTTTCTCGGATCGGCTCATTGTATAGCGCTACAACCCTTTCTTTCTCAATATGCTTAATTTCTGTTCCCGTAAGCGTGTAGTAGGCAACCATCGCCATATGAAACATTGCTCCATGCGCACCCCCACTATGCCACAAAAATGTAGGATTAAGTGCAAATGCTTTTTCTGCAGCATCGGCTTTTTCATCGGAAGGTGGGTTCTCTTCGTCTAGTGTAGTAGAACTTGTTATATCCACCAGAGCAGAAGCCACAAGCTTAAAAACCTCAGGCTTAAGTTCATCACTACTCAATTTCCCACCCTCTTTGGTCTCAGTCGCCAAATATCCAAGAATTGCAAGCACAAGTGGTGCTGGGATACGAGCACTAGATTTACCTTTAAGAAAGTTCTCCCAGTTGTTACGCGCTGCTCTTCCTGCTATGAGACCGGCAGTCAACATCGCCCTTGTCGAAGCTAATGATCGTATACTTAGAGCACCCGGATTTCTTAATGCACTAGACACGCTCTTCATCGTGTCTGTCAGATCTTTTCCATTAAAGTCATCACCAACATCACGTATCGCATTCAGAATTTTCTCGCCAATTTCTTTTCCATTTACCCTTCGACCCCTAGGGGTTCGTGCTGCAATAGCAGATCCGAAAAAGTAGTCCAACAGGATTGAACTATTATCATCTATTTCCAACATAGCCACATCTGGACGATCACCTTCCCAACCACCAATGGGTAAAGTCAAGTAATCTATCCATCCCCATAAGTCATCGGTACTTTCAACACCTTCAATCATCAGATCTATTGCACCTGGAATTTCGCGCATCTCCATGATAATCAACATATATGGCACCAATGCATAGACTGCATCGAGATTTCGTGTTTTGTACATACGTTGAAATGCGCTTCCAAGTACATCCGCGACCACCCTGACGTATGGTGTCCCTCCAAATCTCGAAAAAAATATTTTTAATGGCCTGACTACAACTTGTAAAGGCCGCAAAGCTGGGAAATATGTGGCCATACTTATTACGTTAATTATAAGTTGTGCTGGGTCGAATTTGGAAGGGTCAGTAGCTAAATAAGATAGTTGAACCCATATTTCTTTTATTTCGTTGATTGGTAATATGAGGCTTGCAAAATCCGACAATCTATTGAGGAAGTTATTCCTGTCCAAACCAAAAAAGGCATGCGCTGGTGTAACAAAAAAGTCACTTACAGCTGCAACAGCCTTGATCATTTCGTCTTGACCGAACAAGCTAGCACTCTCTTCCAGGACAGTTGGGTCTATAGGAGGAAGTTCTTCCCCGTCGTACAGGGTTGTCGCGTATGCAGTTGCTAGTGTAAAGTAGGCATCAGTGGTCAGTAGGCTGATAAAATCATTGGTTCCTTCACTGCTCGTTAGGGAAATTGAACGGTGAGTCAGCGATGATTGACTCGTTTTGTTCATAACTCCGGTACTTACAACTTTTACATTCGCCACACCGCTCGCATCGAATTGCACCAACAGTGAATCTTCCAGCGTAGTTCCGTGTTGCAACTTCAAAAGAACTGGTGCATTCGGGTCATACAACTCGATATTATCCAACGCCCCTATAAGATCGCGGCCAATAGCCAACAATATAGGGAGTCGTTCTCCGGAATCCGGGGCGATTGGTAACGCGAGCGAGTTAACCGCGGCGCTATCTTGGAGGCCGTTCTCAAGATAAAGCCGCATCTCGCCTCCGGCTACTTGACCCGAAAGGGTATGCCAACCCGGTTCCAGTGGCAGTGTAAAAAGACTCTGGGTTAGCACGGTATCGCTATCTGCAGTGTGACTGATTGACCATTCCACAGTGTTTGATTCAGTTACCTTAAGCGTGAATAGCCCATCATTCATCGTCATTAACTCACCAGCACTGCCGTTAATGTAAACATCCAGGCGAAACCCTAAAGATTCCTCATTAATCGTTGTCCCATCGACTGTAGTTTTCAGGTAACTCTTACCATTGAACAACAGGCTATCTCCAGCTTGCTGTTGATAGTGATTTACCCTTGTAGGTTGATATACGGTATCAGGCTCATCGTGAGTCTGGACTATACTGGCGTGATGATCACCCGCATCATCCCTACCCACTGATATGTCTTCCGCGTCTCCTCGGTCACTCATGTAGTAAGCCAGCCACGGTTCAACATTGGCACGAGCGGGGGTGCCAAGCGACAGTTCTACCGTGCTCAATGGCTCGCCGGTGAGTTGTACATCTAAGTCTGTCGCATAAGGAATTCCTAGTGTAACACCATCGAATCGCTCAAAATTCAGTGTCCCCTCAGCTGTTTTGTCACCCAATAAAAGACGTTGTTGCACTGTAACCGGTGAGTCGTTTCCCTGAACCACTAGTCGATTTCGCACTGAGATCGATTGTGATACTGCTTCAGTGAAACCGATAGAAGCTCTAACCTCCACGTCTATTGGCACATAACCACTCTGAAAATCCACTGTCGTCTGTCCGCTAGCATCGATGAGTGCGGATTCCTGATTGATGATCAGTCCATCCGCTATAAGATTTATAGGAGTTCCCTCTACAGGTGGATTGCCAGCATCATCCACCGCCGTAATGAGCATTTGCCCTGGCTGTCCGACAAACAAGTGTTCTGGTAAATTGTCGATTGTTAAAGTATATGGCTTCACACTAAAATCGTGTGTGTTCTTTAACCCACCTTCCACCTCAATGGTCGCTACATAGTCCCCGGGATATACTCCCCCTCTAATCTCGGCCGTAACCACTCCATCTACCGTACCTACATCGTACTCGTTCAATTGAGCTGAACCTGTGACACCTATACTGACACTTGTTCCGTCAGCGACAAGGTTGTTATTTCGATCTCGAACCGTTACGCTTATCGTATAGGGGCCCCCGCCTTCTACATATGCTTGTCCTTCGCCTTCAACCTCTATTTCATGCGGCACACCCGGTATGGTGATGAACTCACCAATGGTAGCACCAACATCGCGATCCTCTGCAACCTCAAGCGTAAGAGTGCTTTTGCTACCCGCTTGTGTTGAGGCGATAAATTCATTGAAAACAACACCGTTTTCCTGAAGGAACTGTGATGTAGTTACAAATCTACCTGGACCGTTGTGGCGCCAGTTAACACGCAGGGGTTCTTTAAGACGTTCGCTACGTTTTACATAACCGACAAGCTCACCTTGAAGCGGTATGGATGGTTCATCAGCACTTATAAATATTGGTTCAATTTCATCTGTATCCAGCCCGGCAAATTGAGTCTCGAGATAGAGAAACTCAAACGCCCACTCCCAGAGCACATTACCGCCATCCTGATTATTGATTAGATTAATGGTTAGAAAATCTTCAGCATTAATATCACTCAACTGACTAAATTGAGTAAAACGCCAGGGTATATCTGAATTAGCAAGCTGTTGGTATTCTTCCATTGAAGCTACAAGTTCCGAACTTGGTCCAAATACTTCCAAAGGATCAAATTCACTTTGCTGTAAATGGCTCGCAATTGCGAGCTGAGTGTCATTCGCTGTGATGATTGGATCTTCCACCTCAATTACATCTATCAACCCACCATCTTCGGTAATTCGATTTATACTCTCAACCTCCAACTCATAAACCGAATACATCATCTCAGGCCGATAAACCCACTGATAAACA
>CAZNOB010000338.1:0-4063 GCA_964574535.1 uncultured Granulosicoccaceae bacterium
GAATTCATAAAGCTATTCGAAAGCGATCTCGCGAGCGCAAAACCCTGAAAATAGAGTTTTTTGTTTTATCCGTGCGGTCCACTAATGGACTGTTCGGAAAGTTCGATAACAATTTTATTCGTGACAGTCGCCATAGCACATTCCCGCGGCGCAGACTGCTGCCGCACAGCCTTTTATTTAACAAATTGCATAAGAGTCTGATTTTTTGTGTCTAGACATTTACGGCAAGATACAAAGCTGTCTAACAAGTACGAAAAACAGACAAAAAACGCAAAGCGTTTCCTTCTGCTTTTTTGCTCTTGATCTACCCGCGCTGCACGATCACTCTCAAAATGCCGCTGGCACCCGAAGGGCTGAATAGTCGCAATAGACTTTTTGCTTCCGTTTTTGGTCTTTCAAAAATGAGGGCCCCGGCAGGGATGTTATATTCGCTGCTCTGAATGTGTCCCTAATTGAGCAATTAACTAATTTTACTTATCGCCAATCGAGCACCTAACGCTATAAACATCGCACCAAGGCAGCGATCCATCCAGGATCGAAGACTTTGATTGCCATTCAAGGCAGCAGCGATTTTAGATCCCATTAAAATTAGAGGCGTTTGGAGCAATAAACCAATTACGATCAATACCGTGCCGTGCAGCAAGAATTGCCAACCAATTGGACCCGCACCCTCAACTACAAATTGCGGTAGAAAGGCCATAAAAAAGATTGCGACTTTTGGATTAAGGGCGCAAATAAACATTCCCTGAAAGAAAACCGACCTTGATTTTTCCGGCGATTTCTCTTCTTGTGTATTGGATGCTTCACTCGATTTAAATGCCTGCAGACCCAGCCAAAACAGGTAAATAACTCCAACCCACTTAATTACGGAAAAAGCTACTGCTGAGGTAGCAAGCACAGCAGACAAACCAATTGCCGCCATTCCTATATGAAACAATGTGGCCACTAAAGATCCGAACAAGGCAGCAAACCCGGATTTACGACCATTGCGTACAGTCTGGCCAAGCATGAACGCCATATCAGCACCTGGCGTAAGTTCCAAAAGTGCTGCGGCTAAGAAGAAAGTAGTCCAGTGCAATAGTGTGTATTCAAACATATCTTTCTCTTCGAAGGTTTGATCGTCCGGCTCGGTTAGCTCCAGTCCCGACATTTACTGGCTTAGGCACAAATTATATTAAGCTCGGGCTGAAATTACTCGTTAGATCAACAATTACTACTGTAGAGGCTTAACTCCCAACGCCAAAGCCAGCTTATCAAGATTCTCTTTGAGTGCCGACGCAACGGGAATACCGTTTTTACGTCGGTTTTTTGTGATCGCCGCTAATCGCTCCCCCGGCAATCGGATTTCTTCATACCCAGGTAACAGCGTAGATGATTTCATCTGTTGCCACACATCATCAATTTCATTTTTGAATTTTTCAACATCGGTAAAAGCTTTGATATCCAGAGCAATGATAAACTGGCCGGTATTAGTTACCGATTCACTGTCAGCGTTGAAGTCAATAACCTCACGCCCGAAACTTGCGCCGTTGAGAGTGCCCGCAAGTATGCCGAATATGAGTGACAGTCCGTACCCCTTAGGCCCCCCGATAGGCAACAAAAATCCTTCAGCGGCACGAGCCGGATCAGTAAGGGGATTTCCCTGACGGTCTATCATCCAGCCTTCAGGCATGGTTTCGCCTCTTTGCGCAGCGGTTTTAACTTTACCGTAGGCTGCAACTGTGGTCGCCATGTCAAGAATTACGGGCGGATTAGTTGCCGATGGAATGGCAACCGCAATCGGGTTGGTACTGAGCAGCATTTCGGTGCCACCCCATGGTGGTAGATGGTTAGCACTGCCGACGGCAACATACAACCCGATCATATTTTCTTTTAGAGGCATCATCGCATATAGTGAAGCTGGTCCTGCGTGATTTGAAAACCGGGAACCTACCCAGGCGACACCGCTTTTAGCCGCCTTTTGCATTGCAAGTTCAGTTGCATAACTCATCACAAGATGGCCGAGTGCGTTATCGCCATCAACCAAAGCTGTAGCGGTGCGTTCTTCAATCGTTTTTATATCTGGTGAAACGTTGATGCCACCAGACTGAATTCTCGTAACGTATTGAGGCAGACGAAAAACCCCGTGGCCATCCTGTCCCATCAAATCAGCTTTTGCCATCAGTGATGCCGTTTTACCAGCGTCTGTGGTGTTTACTCCAACTGCTACCAGACAACGGCTGATAAAATCACAAAGACGCTCCCGGGTGGTTACAATTCCATTATCCATATACTTATAGACTCAACGTGAAGCTGCTGATTTGCTGGATGGGTATGTACCTATTGTAACCTGTGAATCTGCTTTGTCACCAGGAGATCCTTGCCAGGAGCCGTCATCCTGGAAAAGAGAATCAGACGCTTATAGATTTAGCAGATAAAAGTCGGCATAGCATGAAAGCGTGATGAAAACACACAAACACCGTTCAGAGTTAAGCGCACCGATAACGATTACTCTATAGTATGCGTTTAATTGAGTCAGCCTTTACTGATGAGCAGTGACAATAATCTTCGGGGCATCGTGTTGATGATCGCCTCTATGTGCGCGTTCGCTATAGCTGATGCACTGGTCAAATTCTCGACAACTACACTTTCCCCGGCTCAGGTGATTTTTTATCTCATCGGCGGAGCACTTGTTATTTTTACTGCAATGGCAAGACTTCAAAACGATAAGCTGCTCGACTCCCGAGCTTTCTCACCAATACTATTACTTCGCTACGTGGCGGAAATCGCCGGTATGATCGGGATGGTCATGGCTCTGGCAAACATTCCGATATCAGTGGTTGGCGCTATCACACAGGCATCACCCATGTTAGCGACCGTCGGTGCAGTGCTATTTTTAAATGAGAACGTCGGGTGGCGACGCTGGTGTTCTATTGTGGCAGGCTTCATTGGAGTGCTTTTAATTATCCAGCCTGGGGGTGTCGCTTTTGATTCTGCAGTTCTTTGGGCAGTGCTTGCCATGGCGGCGTTGTCTATCCGTGACCTGACTACGCGACTTATACCGTCTGACATACCTTCGGCCAGTCTCGCTACATTCACAATGGCAGCGGCCACCCCCTTCACCGTTGCGTGGGTTTTATTCAATGGTGAAAACCTGATACCCGTTAATACCAACTGGTTTGTTGTTATACCGATGGTGGTCATCGGCGCGATGGGTTATATGCTGTTGATATCGTCAATTCGCCAGGCAGAGGTATCTGTAGTCATGCCTTTTCGCTATTCCCGGATCATTTTTTTACTGGTTCTGGGTGTGCTGGTATTCGACGAAAAACCCGGGGCACTCATGCTGACAGGTGCGGTACTAATTATAGCTTCGGGGAGTTATATGATGTGGCGAGAACACTATGTAAAAAAAACAGTATGCTGAGAATATTTGTTGAACGCATCCGTGCCGGTAGCCGTGTGCAGACAACAGTAAGTCCAAATCAGAACACAGTCTGTTTATGCATCAACGGTGCTCTGCCTGGATGAAAGCTTGCTCGGCATACCGTCTGCTATTGCGAGCGCGTCCTGACGGGTGATTATCGTGTCATTAGCCCTGGTATTGCATAAAATTTCGAGTTCAGAAGCATATAGAGCGGTATATAAGGCGCTGCACGGAATTTTTACTGAATTGAGCCTGGTCATTCTAAGCGAGATTCAAAAAAAGTGAGTACAGCGCCTTAGATGCTGCTATAGAGGCAGCGCAGCAGTTCTGAGCCGGAATTTAATGCGACACCAAGGGTGAGTAACCACGCGCCTTAAATGATCGTAGCAGCCTTCATGTTAGCCGGCTCATGCCGGGAAGACTTCTACGGCGCAGACTCCTGGCGCCGTTGATCAACAACATGATCATCAACAGGCGGACTAAATCAACATCGAATGTGCCACGACCCGACTCAGCCTGTTTTATGATTATCGGTTGTTCCTGACGTTCAGGCGATTGTGGTTGCTCTGATTGTGGCCGCGGTTCTTGTGGTTCTTGTGGTCCCGGTTGTTCCGGTTGTTCCGGTTGTTCCGGTTGTTCCGGTTGTTCCGGTTGTTC